>NZ_JBPGXU010000004.1:0-107408 GCF_056755675.1 Luteibacter sp. KNZ12-1A
GGGTGCGGGGATCAAGCCGATGGCTTGATCCAGCCACGCGTTGCGCGTACTACGAATCGAATTTTGCGATAATCCAGCATTCGACACCCCACGGAACACAGACAATGCTGGATCCCGCACTCCTGCGCGGCCGCCTCGCCGAGACGGCGGAGCGCCTCCGCGCCGCCCGGACCTTCGACCTCGACGTGAGCACGATCGAGCGCCTGGAGTCCGAGCGCAAGGCGCTCTCCACGGAGACCCAGGAGCTGCAGAACCTGCGTAACACCCGTTCCAAGGCCATCGGCCAGGCCAAGGCGAAGGGCGAGGACGTGGCCCCGCTGATGGCCGAGGTCGCCGGCATCGGCGACAAGCTCAAGGCCAACGAACACGCCCTGGCCGAAGTGCAGGCCAAGCTCGCCGACATCGCCCTCGGCATTCCGAACCTGCCCGACGAGTCCGTACCTTTCGGCAAGGACGAGAACGACAACCTGGAACTGCTCCGCTGGGGCCACCCGCGTCCGTTCGACTTCCCGGTGAAGGACCACGTTGACCTCGGCGCCCGTCACGGCTGGCTCGACGCCGAAGCCGGCTCGAAGCTCTCCGGTGCGCGCTTCACCGTGCTGCGCGGACAACTCGCGCACCTGCATCGCGCGCTCGCGCAGTTCATGCTCGACCTGCATACGACGAAGCATGGCTACCTCGAACACAACGTGCCGCTGATCGTGAACGCGGACGCGATGGAAGGCACCAGCCAGCTGCCCAAGTTCGAGGAAGACCTGTTCGGCACCCAGGTGGGCGACACCAAGCGCTACCTGATTCCCACCGCCGAAGTGGCCCTGACCAACCTAGTGCGCGAAAGCATCGTCGAAGCCGACGAGCTGCCCCTGCGCATGACGGCCCACTCGATGTGCTTCCGCGCCGAGGCCGGCAGCTACGGCCGCGACACGCGTGGCATGATCCGCCAGCACCAGTTCGAGAAGGTGGAAATGGTGCAGATCGCCACGGCCGAGACCAGCTTCGCGCAGTTGGAAGAGATGGTCGGCCATGCCGAGGCCGTGCTCCAGGCGCTGAAGCTGCCGTACCGCAAGGTGCAGCTGTGCACAGGCGACATGGGTTTCGCCGCCGCCAAGACCTACGACCTTGAAGTGTGGCTGCCCAGCCAGAACACCTACCGCGAAATCAGCAGCTGCTCCAATTGCACCGACTTCCAGGCCCGGCGCATGCAGGCCCGTTGGCGCAACCCGGCGACGGGCAAGCCGGAGCTGGTGCACACGCTCAATGGCTCCGGCCTGGCGGTTGGTCGTACACTTGTCGCGGTCATGGAGAATTTCCAGCAGCCGGACGGGTCGATCGAGGTGCCCGAGGTGCTGCGGCCGTATATGGCGGGATTGGAAGTGATCGCCTGATAAAAGTTTATGGAGAGATGGCCGAGTGGTTTAAGGCAGCAGTCTTGAAAACTGCCGTAGGTGTAAGCCTACCGTGGGTTCGAATCCCACTCTCTCCGCCAAATTACTCCGTCTCCGCCAGTGATGGCGGCGAAACCCCGCAGGATCTCGATTCTGCGGGGTTTTTGTTTGGCGGCGACTATCAAAGCAACTATCAAAACGGTCGTTGCTTCAACAGTCGATTCCGATCCCGAAATCCGGTCAACCTCTACTTGTGTCCGGGGAACTGGGTAACTGTCAGCCTCGGACCGGTTTCTGCCTCGCTTCACCATACACACGCCACGCCATGCGCTCGCACCTGCCTCGATGCACTCGATTTCCTTGATGGAGACCATTGCGTCTCGAATGCCTCGAGATCTTCTGCTCGAAATCCTGTGGTTTTGATAATCACGAGGCGGGCGGGCAAGATTCCTTCATTAGGGCGTTGGTACAAGGCTGACATCGTACCGGCTCTCGATGCTCTCGAAACCCTGTTTGACCATCGCGCGGATACCCGAAGTATCTAGTTATTTGCGGAATTGAGCGATGCAAGGCACTCGTCTCGACGCGATCGAAGCGCAGGATCATCGACGCGGCTCACGGCCGATCGGGCCAGAGCGACCCACTGCGCGGCAGCGGCCGATAGCGGCTCAATATCCCGATCTACGCAGTACCATGCCGTCCCCGGCAGGTCCGGATGATTACCGACAAGCCTTAGGACGCCCGCTGGATTCGGCAGCAGTGCGTGGCTGATCGCGGAATCTATCGATTCCGCGCGCCCGGCATCGGTAACTGGGCGAAGTGCTGCCACGGCTTCTAGCCAGTCGGCTTTCCCGGATGCAGCCTGATCGAAAGCGACTGACCATTCGATTTCGGACATCGACTGTGCAACGCGCGAGGCGCCCTCGCGGCGCACCGCGTCGATAAGCCCCTGACCTGACCGTTCAACGCACTGCGATGGGGTGGTGCATCGGGTGAATTGTGCGCAAAGCCTTGCCGAGATGTCGGACAGACGCCCCGCTTGAGCTGAAACTTCGAGATCGCCAGCGTTCGCGCAGGCGGCTCCTGCCGACACACCAGCGCAGTGTTGTGCTTCTGCGGCATCCATCGCTGCCTGCGTTGGCTTGTCCAGCGTCATCTTGTATGCATCCAGGGCATCGCGAAGATCAGCTGGTGACAAACGTTCTAAATGCGATGCCGGGCATTGCCGCGACAGTTCCGAGTTGGGCATGGTGCGCCTAGCCTCGGCGAAGGCGAGCGAGGAATGCAGTAGGAGTAGTGCGACCCAGAAACTCGTTGTGAGACGAAACATCATCGTATGCCTCCCCGCAGCAAGGGGCCGGAAATGGACCGACACCGGTCGATAAACGGAGGTTCGGGCGCGAGCAAGGCATTAAAGGGCAAAAGTAGTGAAAATTCTCGTCCGAAACGGGGCCGGCTCCGGGCAAATAGGTCCGTCGGTGCCATGGGAATCACGTCCTGACGCCTGACGATGTTTGTAGTATTGCCGGCGGTGTGGATTAGCGCCCTCGGCGGGGTAGGCGTTCTTTCGAGCTTCCTCCACAGTCGCAAAAGTCCAGTTATCCTCGGTGTCCAAATCGCCTCGATTGGCGCCCCAAATGGGCACCGCAATTATCAGGAACAGCAGTGCGAACCAGAATACAGCGTAAAAGAGAATGGCGGTGCTGAAAGACAGCGTCAGGTCCGACCAGCTTCAGTAGCCTGCAGGCGCCTTGCCAGGCGGGCCAGACTGGCACGCACAACAAGACGGTGAAAGGGTTCGATGACCGCAAGATAGGTGCGGCCCAGTTTCCCATGACAGTGCACCACCGTGGTCGCATACAGATGCTGGCCGTTCGGCGTCTGCTGGCGCAAAAGTGAAAGGCGGAAATCCAGATGAATATCGTTTTCGCCCAGAATGATTTCGTCCTGATCCTCGCGTTGTATCGGAAAAAATTCAATCATGTGCGTTCGCGGTGCCGTCAGGCGCATCTGACTGGACGTTTTCACCCCGAACACGCCTATTACCGTGTCCCGAATGAGCATGAGGAGCCGAAACCATGCGGGTGGGGATCGAAACATGGTCGTGGCGAGAACACGCATGTCCGATGGTGTTCCGGAGGGGAGGTTGATGGCGTAACAATCGAGAAGGTCCGCATCCCTGAATTGTCCGACGATGCAACTGTTCGCGGGCGGTATCTCACGTCTGGCACGTCTGACTTGTGTCTTCATGTTGTTCCTGCGCGTTGTTCGCGGCCATAGTGGCGCGGCGAACAGTTCATGACCCGTTTGAATGCCGTGCTGAAGGATTTCTCGGACTCGTACCCAAGCGCGCGGCCGATTCTGGCAATCGAGTCGCGGGAACGCGTCAGCCTGTCTGCGGCGAGCCTCATTCGCCAGTGCGTCAGGTAGTCCATCGGCGACAACCCAACAAGCTCCTTGAACCTCAGCGCGAAGGTCGTGCGCGACATGGCGGCTTTGCTGGCGGGTGTTTGCAGATCCCATTTCGCGTCGGCGCCTCGTGCATGGCAGTGATCACCGCACGCATGCGCGCGTCCTCGGGGCTCTTTTTCGCGGCGCATCCAAACCGTGACCCGGCGCTCTACGGTGGAGCAGATGCTGTTGCGACCGGCGGAGAGCATATGTCCTACCTGTTGCTGCCACACATCGGACCAGGCCACTGAGGATTTTTCGCGAGGCAATCCCCAGAGCGACAGGGTCATTTACCACCACGGCGATGATCGACCTCGGTGAATGATTAGCAGGTCAGAAGAATTTACAACGTCTCGCAGTGCTTGAACAAATGGGTGGCCTGCGAAGCGAAAGGGTTGATTCAGATACACAGCGACAATTCACTTGCCGACGCTTCAAAGAGTCGCCGAACAGATGAATTACTGACGCTCACCCATAGCTTCACCTCTCAGTTCGTAAACCCATCAATTTTTTCGACGATTATCGTGGACGTTTGTCAAAAGTTTCTCTCGACTTTTTTATCGATTCCCAATTATCTCCAATCCACTCCACTAAATTGTGCAGAGGCTCCAACAAGCTTAGCCCGCGAGCGGTAAGCTCATACTCCACTCTCGGGGCACGAATCCGTCCCTCTCCAGGCCACGTAGCGTCGTGCTAAGCATTCGTTGAGATATGCCCGTGACGAGTTTCTGAAGCTCGGAAAATCGCGCTCGGTGTGTTGGGCGTCGTCCTAATAAGACGACCAGCATGATGCTCCACTTGTCACCAATCTTTGCCATGAATTCCCGAACGACCTTGGCTTCGTCGCTATCACACAGTAGTGCAATCGGCTCTCGTCGGGCGTTCTTCAGCGGTTTTTTCATAGTTACTTCTACCTCACTTCCTAAGGTGATTGTGCGTTCTTCCTTACTACCACATATTCGTTCATCATGTAGCTTACCCAAAGTAACTATAGCCCTGCGCCTATGTTTTTGGCGATTGAGCCCGGCGGTGCCTCTGGGCCACCTAATTTCTATCAAGCACCAATTTTCAGAAGAGGGAATTAGTCATGCGGGTATTTTTGACTGGGGCTACCGGCCTTGTAGGATCAGCCATCATTCCTCAGCTTCTTGAGCATGGACACAGTGTGATCGGGCTAGCTCGATCGGAAGCGGGAGAAAAGCTTCTGCGCTCCGCTGGTGCAGAAGTGCATCTAGGTCGCCTTGAAGACTTGAATGCTATTTATGCCGGTGCGGCAATGGCGGATGCAGTAATTCATTGTGCGTTTGAGCATGATTTTTCTAAGTTTAAAGAAAATGCAGAACTTGATAAGCGTGTCATTGAGACATTTGGTGATGCGCTGAAAGGCACGAATCGCCCGCTCCTGGTGAGTACGGGCATGCCTTTAGAGTCACCTATTCGGCCGATAACCGAATCTGTTAGTTTGCCGGCCGTATCTCCAACACCACGCGTATCTGAACAGACAGCGACAGCTTTACAAGCGCGAGGTGTTCACGTGAACGTCATACGTCTTCCACAGGTGCATAGCGTCGCGAAGCAAGGCCTTGTAACCTCTTTGATAGGTATTGCGCGTGAGAAGGGTATTTCTGCTTATGTCGATGATGGGCTGAATCGCTGGTCTGCTTGCTATGTCGAGGATGCAGCGCGTGTCTACGCGCTCGCTTTGGATAAACATCAAGCCGGAGCCACATATCACGCAGTAGGCGAAGAGGGCATTTCGCTGAAGGCTATAGCAAAAGCTATCGGTGATGGCTTGAATATACCCTTGTTGTCGATTTCCTCAGAAGACGCCGATGCGCACTTTGGCTTTTTCGGGAAACTTGTTCGGCGCGACCTCTCAGCATCAAGCGCTATCACGCAGGAATTGCTCGGATGGAAGCCTGCTGGGCCGGGTCTTATCGATGACATTAGAAAGCATTTAAAAAAGTAATCGTGATGAGTCGATGGAATGGAGCGAAGTAAATGGATCTTCGCCACTTACGTTGTTTCCTCGCGGTGGCCGAAGAACTCCATTTTGCGTGAGCTGCCGAGCGGCTTCACGTCGAACAATTGCCGTTGCCACGAGCGATCAAGGAACTCGAAGAAGACCTCGGCGCCCAGCTTTTCGTACCACGGCGCCCAATCCGCCCGTGATCGCGACCGTCTCCGCCAGCAGGTATTGGAAGATCACGGTTGGAACCTCCATCAGATCCGGAGCACTGACTGGTTTCAGCGCTCCAGGGAACAACTCGACCTTGTCCGCAGGCAGATTGATGCGGGGCGCGTCGCTTTCGACGAGCGCGTGGCTGAGGAGAAACCCTGTCCCGGGAGCAGGCGGAAGCGAGCGCCGCTAACGAGCGCGAGGATCGGGCCGAGGACGGTGACTTTGCCTTCGACCCATATGTCGAGGCGACGCCACAACGACCGGCGCACCGCGCGGAGGACATCCACGAGACACCCACAGGTATCCTCTCGTCGACGAAGAAGGACTCTTGAAAATCAGCCAGTGATTGGTCCTCGGCGGCGTCCGTCGCAGGGAGGGACTCGGATTGACTCGCAAGGCGCCGGTATTTCATTCACACGACCAGCAGGGAGAGAGGGGCGGCGCCCTTAGCTTGAGGCGGAGCGCCGTGCCCTTGCCAAAGCTTTTCCCAAATAAAGGCGGTTGGTGCGACAAACGTCGAACCCCGTGATCGTCAACGGCGCCATCCCGCGGTAAGTCACCGATAGGTCCTGCTTGCACGCATCCGCGCTGTCGAACCGGACTGCGATCTCGCTGCCTTTTCCGCCGATCAAGGGGCCGCCAAGATCGAGAGCATGCCAATGGTGTGTGCCTTCCGGAGTGGTCTCGATGGAGGTAACCGTCCGGTCCGAGTCATTGATGAAAGTGACGAAGTGTGGCGCTGCCTGTACCGACGCGGCAAGCGCCACGCCCAAGAACAGGAAAGCCGGTTGCCTCCATGAGTGCGCGAAGTGGCGTGTGCGGTAGTGCTTGTCCATTGATCATCTCCCTATGTGGCGTCACGCTTTGGCGTGACGATGTCGTCCGACCAGCGAGCCCGGTTGAACAGGCAGCCGTCGGCGGCAGACCTGCAAGCTATAAGTCGTGGGTGGCGTTTTTGAGGCGGCAAACTGACGTCGTGGCGAAGCTGCATGTCAGCCGTCGTGCACTCATTGGGGTGCAATAACAAGTTCTTGCGATACGTGTATCCATGTCAGTCCGCAAGTTATTGCGAATGTTGTAAATTACCCCCAACATCTGTTGACTTGTCATCACACCGACGCATAGTCTTGCCTCGACCTGCGAAAGATTTGGACATCCAAATAGTTCGCGCGTTTAAGCGATATATCTAGTCCAACGCGATACGGACGCTTTTGCTCGGGGAGAGCAACAGCGCTGCATTGCCGGTATCGCGCGGGACGGAAAGGCGGGTGTAAGACCAACTTTTTTCATTTCGTATCACTTTTCCTTTGGGGGAGACCATGGAATTCTTCAGAAGCGAACGGCGCACGTTTGTGCGGCCGTCGGTGCTGGCTGTCGCGCTGGCACTCGGCATGGGTGCTACCTGCACGGTCTTCGCGCAGGCGACCAGTGGTTCCATCTTCGGCCAGGTGCCTGTCGCGGCGGGCGAATCCGTCACCGTGACGAGCGATAGCGGTTTCACGCGCGATGTGCCGGTCGATGCCGATGGCCGTTACCGTGTGGGCAACCTGCCGCTGGGCAATTACACCGTCAGCCTCAAGCGCGATGGTGCCGTTGTCGATTCGCGCAAGGACATCCAGATCAAGGTGGGTGGCAGCACGGACGTCTCGTTTGCGAGCGCCGCGACCGCGGCGAATGCGCAGTCGCTGGAGTCCGTTACCGTTTCCGCCAACTCCTTGCCTCCCATCGACACCTCGACGGTCGATTCACGCACCGTCGTGAACGCCCAGACCTTGGCTCGTCTGCCGTTGGGTCGTAACGCGGAAGCTATCGCGCTGCTCGCCCCGGGTGCCGTCGCCGGCCAGAGCACGCTCGGCAACGGCCGTTTCCGCACGGTGTCGTTCGGCGGCTCCGGTGCCTCCGAAAACGCGTACTACGTCAACGGTTACAACACGACCGACCCTTACAAGGCCCTCGGCGGCGTGGGCTTGCCGTATGGCGCGATCGACCAGCAGGAGGTCTACACGGGCGGCTATTCCGCCAAGTACGGCCGTTCCGACGGTGGCGTGATTTCGCAGGTCGGTAAGCGCGGTACCAACGAATGGCATTTTGGCGCCCAGATTCTTTGGGAACCCAAGTTCGCCGCCTCGAATCCGGGTAACGTGTACTACGGAAACCGTCAGCTGCCGGCCGGCTACGGCTACCAGGACACGAGCAAGGTAGGTACCCTCTACCGCAACGGCGAAGACAACACCAAGTGGACGCAAACCTATAGCGCCTATGTCGGTGGCCCGCTCATCAAGGACAAGCTGTTCTTCTTCGTCGCCGCCGAGGCCGAGAAATCGGAAGGCACCAGCACCTCGAATGCCGAGGCCAACCCGGTCGCGAACAACCACTACACGTACAACCTGCCGAAGATCTACGCCAAGATCGACTGGAACATCAACGACAGCAACATCCTGGAGTTGACCGGTATCCACTCGACCGACGAGCAGCGCGGCTATTACACCGGCTACGATTACGATACGCGTACAAAGTCTGGTCGTACTGGCGCGGATGCGGATACGTCGAAGATCACGTCGAAATACGCGATCGCCAAGTACACGTCCTACATCACCGATGACATCACGCTTTCGGCGACCTATGCCAAGGGCTGGACGGACGATTACCTGCACAACCCCACGCCGAACATCGACCAGCAGCCGTACATCTACAACCCGGCACTGCAGGACCCCGCGCTCAATGGCGGCAACCCGATCACGAACCTCAACTCCTCGCAGACCAGCCAGGACCCGAGCGCGGGTAGCCGTACCCACGGCCTCCGCCTCGACCTCGAATGGCAGTTGGGCGATCACCATCTCGCGGGTGGTATCGACAACATGCATTACAAGGGCATCGACGAGGGCACCTCGACGAGCGGACCGGGCTATTACTGGCGTTACTTCCACTCCGCCAATCCGGATGTTGCCATCAGCCCGGGGCAGGGAGTCGGTGCGCCGGGTGGCGAGGGTTATTACGTGCGTCGCGTCATCTTCTCGAGCGTGACGAACATGTCGCTCGACCAGCGCGCGCAGTACCTCGAGGATCGCTGGCAGGTCAACGACAAGCTGCTGTTGAGCATCGGCTTGCGTAACGACGGCTTCAAGAACTTCAACGACAACAACAAGCCCTACGTCAACAACCAGGCACAGTGGGCCCCGCGCCTGGGCGCGTCGTGGGACGTGTTCGGCGACTCGTCGCTGAAGATCTACGGCAACCTCGGCCGCTACTACCTCGCGCTGCCGAATAACGTCGCGGTGCGTGGCGCTTCGTCGTCGACCTATACGTATGAGTACTTCAACTACACCGGTATCGACCAGAATGGCCGTCCGACCGGTCTTACGCCGCTGGGCAACGGCATCGTGTCGCCGGACGGCGAGTTCGGTCAGCCGATCGACGCGCAGTCCGTCGCGGCACGCGATCTGAAGTCGCAGTACCAGGATGAAGCCATCCTGGGCTTCGACAAGACGCTCGGTTCCGATTGGGTGACCGGTGCCAAGGTCACGGTACGCAAGCTGCGTACCGCCATCGATGACGTCTGCGATACGGGCAAGATCGCCGACAAGATGACGCGCGAAGGGCTGGACCCGGATTCGGTGACCATTCCGGGCTGCGTCATCTTCAACCCGGGCGACACCAACACGTTCAGCCTGGCCAATGTCGACGGTTCCGGCCGCACCGAAGTGAAGATGAACCAGGAAGACTGGGGGTTCTCGCAGAAGGCCAAGCGTTCTTACTACGCGCTGGACCTCTACCTGGAGCATCCGTTCGACGGCAAGTGGCAGGGTCGCCTCGACTACACGTTCTCGCGTTCCTACGGCAACACGGAAGGCCAGACCAAGTCGGACATCGGCCAGACGGACATCTCCAAGACGCAGGACTGGGATTCCGCCGAGCTGATGCAGTACGCCAATGGCCTCCTGGCCAACGATCGTACGCACCAGATCAAGGCCTACGGTGCCTACCAGCTCACGGACGAATGGCTGGTCTCGGGTAACCTGCGTCTCGCCTCCGGCGCACCGAAGTCGTGCCTGGGCTTCCTGGACGGAGCGGCAGATCCTGATCCGATCGGTTACGGCTCGTCGTACCACAACTGCAACGGCCAGCCGTCGCATCCGGGTGACAAGCGCAATCCGTGGTACCGCCAGCTCGACCTCGCGGTGACCTACCGTCCGTCGTACTTCGAAGGCAAGCTCGCCTTCGGCCTGTCGGTCTTCAACGTCACCAACGAGCGCAAGCCGCTCATCAGCTACGCGACGTATGAAGCATCGCCGCAGACCGTGCTCAACAACTACGGTCTGGGCCAGTACTTCCAGAACCCGCGTTATGCCCGCCTGACGGCTACGTACGACTTCTAATCAACGCTTCGACCATAACTAGAAATGTCCCGTGAGGGCCATCGCGTGTTTCCCCAGTGCCGCCTGCCTACGCAGGCGGCCTTTTTCTTGGGCGCTATCTACTTGAGCAGCACGGGGCCTGCGCCGATCTTCACCCTGAGCAGTTCGTAGGGCTGCTTGCGCTCGTCCCTCCCTTCATGGAAACCCGCCTGCCGGTGCAGTTGGTTGGCGGTGAAGTACAGGTAGCCATCCGTGCCGACCGATAAGGTATCCGGCCACAGGATGCGTGGATCGGTCACGAGCGTTTCCCATTTGCCGGCGCTGTAGCGGCGGATGCTGTTGTGCTCGTAGTCACCACCATAGACGCGCCCCTTGTCGTCTTCGGCCAGGCCATCGGATGCGCCCTTCATGCCGAGGTCGAGTACGGCCTTTTCGATGTCCGCTTCGGATGCCTTCTCATCGCGCAGCAGCGCGGTGGGGACACTGAAAAGATGACGGCTCGATAACGCGCAGTAATACAGCGTCTTTCCATCGGCGGAGATGGCGATGCCATCGCTGGCCACGAGCCAGGGGCTTGGCGGCCCACCCGCGGGGCGGTTCATCAGGGGCTTGCCCTCGATAACGGGCACGAAACCCTTGTCGGGCATGCTGCTCGCGTGCCCACTCAGGCGGCGGATCGCATGGCCCGAATCGAGATCGACGACGATGATGCCACCCGGGCCCTTGACCGAGCTGTCGGTTATATAGGCGACACCCGCCTTGCCCACGCGCAGGTCGAAGCGGACATCGTTCACATAGGTGGTCGGAAGGACCACGCCGTCACCGAGCACGATGGTCTTGACGACCTTGTCGGTGGCGAGGTCCACCGCGACGAGCTTCGCACCACTGGCGATCGGCACGGCGAACTTCGGTGCGCCGGTATCGAGGATCCACAGGCGGTTGGCGGCATCGGCGACGACGCTCTGGACGCTGATGAGGGTGGACGCCGCGTGGGACGGATCGGCGTTATTGAACGCCTGCGACGGATAGGCGGTGACCTTGCCATCCTTGAGTTCCCCGACCGTGAAGGCCGGATTGTCGCCCCATTGGGGGTAGTTGACGAAGATGCGGCCATTCGGCGCGACCGTGACACCCGTCGGCATCGCGCCCTCGAACGTGGCCACGCGCTCGACGGCGGGCGATTGCGAAGGATCGGCCGCCGCCGAGAAGGAGGCGGCCATCAGTCCGGCGAGAAGAAGCTGTTTCATGGGAGTGACCTCGGACAGGGGATAAGACGCAGGTAAAGCTTGCGCGAGGCCTGTTCGAGGAAAAAGGCACCAGTTGGCACAACACTTTCAACGCTTTGGTGAAAGTGGCTCATGACCGAGACAGGCCTATTTGCCGCCGGTCACGTCGAGGAAGGTCCCGGTGATGAAAGAGGCCTCGTCGCCCGCCAGCCACAGGATCGCCCGGGCGACTTCCTCGGGCTGGCCGCCGCGGCCCATCGGGATCGAGTCCTTCACCCGGTCGACCCGCCCGGGTTCGCCGCCGCTGGCGTGCATTTCCGTATAGATATGTCCCGGACGAACACAGTTGACCCGGATGCCTTCCCGCGCGACTTCCTTGGCGAAGCCTGTGGTGAAGGTCTCCAGGGCGCCCTTGGAGGCGGCATAGTCGATGTACTCGTTCGGACTGCCGAGGCGTGCCGCCGCCGACGAGACGTTGACGATGGAGCCGCCGCGTCCACCATGGCGGTGTGACATGCGCCTGGACGCTTGCTGGGCGCAGAGGATCGGGCCGATGGCGTTGACGGCGAATACACGCTGCATCCGTTCGAAGCTGAGGTCTTCGAGGCGCGACTGCAGTTCCAAAACAGCCGCGTTGTTCACCAGCACGTCGATCCGGCCGAAGGCCTTGTCGACGGCGGCGAACAGCTGTTCCACCTGTGCCGGGTCCGCGCTATCCGCGCGTACGGCTAAGGCACGGCGTCCCATGGCTTCGATATCGGCCACCACGGCCTGCGCGGCCGATGCGTTGGACACGTAACTGATCGCCACGTCGTAGCCTCGCGTGGCTGCTAGTCGTGCGGTTGCCGCGCCGACGCCGCGGCTTCCGCCGGTGATGAGAATGACGGGTGATGGGTAACTCATGGGGAGGACCTTTTCAGACGAGGAAAAGCTCTCCTATGATGCCGCGCAAGCTGGGTCTGGCAACAGTGAAGATCGCAGAGCCACAATTTCCTGCGGCCCACACGACCACGGTTAGGAAGTCCGCTTCCCGTTCCTTTGACCCTGAACACCCCGGGTACTCCGCGTTTTATCGAGCAGGCGTCGTAGCAGCACACGCATCGACGCACGGTTCCCGTCGCACGGACGCGGCCCAGAACAACAACGCCAAAACGCTGACTCCCGCACCCAACGCACAAACACCATTCCAGCCATACCTCGCGTAAGCCATCGTCGTCGCCATCGCGCCCAAGCCGCTTCCCGCCGAATAAAACAGCATGTAAGCGCCGACGAGGCGGCTATGTGCATCCGGACGCGTGCGGAAGATGAGGCTCTGGTTGGTCACGTGGATGGCCTGGCCGCCCATGTCGAGCAGGATGATGCCGAGGGCGAGCCACCACATGGATGCGCCCATGTAGGCCAGGGGCAACCATGCGGCGGTCAGCAAGACAATTGCTACGACCGTGGTCCGCTCGCCGTGCCCCTGGTCGGCCCAGCGTCCGGCGCGTCCGGCCGCCAAGGCGCCGATCACGCCCACCAGGCCGAAGGCGCCGATAGCGGTATGGGAGAAGTGGTACGGCGCCGCGCTCAATGGCAGCACGAGGGCGCTCCAGAAGATGTTGAGGGCGGCGAACATCAGGAGGGCGATCACACCGCGAACGCGGAGCACCCGCTCGTCACGGATAAGCGTGGCCATGGATGCGACAAGACGTCCGTACGACAGGCGGTTCGCATGGACCGGAAGATCGGGCAGTGCCCGCCAGAGCATCGCCGCCAGTCCGATCATGAGGATGGCTGCGAAGGCGTAGACACTCCGCCAGCCTGCGATGTCACTGATACCGCCCGCTACCACGCGGGCCAGCAGCAGGCCGATGAAGACCCCGGTCTGCGTCGTGCCGACCACGCGTCCGCGTTCGCCGTCATCGGCGGCGTTTGCCGCATACGCGATCAAGCCCTGGGTCATCGCCGTGCCGAACAGCCCAGCACCGAGCATGCCGGCGAGAAGAATCGTGGTATTGCCGGCAAGCGCGATGGTCATCAGCGCGCCGATAAGCGCCATCGCCTGGACGAGCATGAGGCGTCGGCGGCGGACGATATCGCCTAGTGGCACGACGAGGAGCAGTGCCATGGCGCAGCCCACCTGCGTCGCCGTGACGACCCCGCCAACCACCGCCGGTGTGATCGCAAAGTCGGTGGCCACGGCATCGAGCAAGGGCTGCGCGTAGTAGACGTTGGCGACGCTCACCCCACTGGCGCAGGCGAGGAGGGCGAGAAGGGAGCGGGATAGACGTGGGGGTGGTTTCATGGAATCGCTCGATGGCAAGACGAATCCGTGAAGAGCCTAACCTCATAGGTTTCAAAATGCAACCAGATAGCGATCGCCAAAAGTGGCGACCAGGAAGCTACGACACTTCGCTAGTGCGAGCCTTCCGGTTCATCGTGCAGGGCGGCCGATGCCACTGCTTGATTTCGTCCACGCCGTTTTGCCTCGTATAACGCTTGGTCCGCCATGGTGACGGCGTTGTTCCAGCTGTCCCCACCATGAAAAAGATGATGGCCGATGCTGACGGTGCACCTCAACGCGTGCTCCGACCCCACGGTAATGGAGGACGCCTGCACCTCGGCGCGCAGTTCCTCGGCGAAGTTCCGCACCGCCTCCTCATCCGTGTCGACCATCAACACCATGAATTCCTCGCCGCCGACCCGGGCCAGTAGGTCGGGTGGGCAGGTAAGGCGATGAAGGAGCGTGGCGATCGCCTTGAGCGCCTCATCACCACCGGGATGTCCCCAGCGGTCGTTGATTCGCTTGAAATGATCGACATCGAGGATCAGCACCGCGAACCGTCGCGTCGGTTGTGACGTATCGGCGGCGACCCGCTCACCGAGCTCCCACATCACGCGCCGATTGGCTATGCCCGTGAGGGGATCTTCCTTGGCCAGTTGGACCAGTTCGGCGTCGAACTGCCGGCTGAGCATCCACAGGATGCACGGCGTGATCACCCATGTCAGCAGCAAACGGGATAGCAGGCCGAACGCCGAAGTCGGATCGTGGGACCCGCTCGTGAGCGGGTGTAATTCCCACCACGCTACCCGCATGAAAAGCGCAGCCGCCCACAGGAAATGAAAGGCCGCGGCGACTCGCGCGGCCAGTCTCTGCGCATCGTCGCGGCAGCGCCAGAAGGCGACGGCGGTTGCGATGGTCAACAAGCCCTTGAGGCTGCCTCCGGCGACCACCATCAGACGCAGGTCTTCGTCATGATTGAGGACGTAAAGCGCCTCCACCGCCCCGATGATCGCCGCAACGAACAGAACGCGCCCGGAGCGGAGCGGGTGCTCGAAGTAGACCAGGACCGCCACCAGGCCGAAGGCGGTGCCCAGGTCGATAAGCAGGTTGGCGAGCAATGCCAGGCCGAAGAAATCGATCCCGAACGCTGGGAGGACAAGGACGGAAAACCCCGTGGCGATCAGCGCATGACTGGCTGCCCATACGGCAAGCCCGCGAATAGGGCGCGTCTTGCGGAGGCTCAAGTGGAGGGTGGCGAAGATCGCAGAAGAAAGTGCCGCGAGTAACGCATTGACGATCAGCAAGGTGCCGGCATGCGTCAGTCTCGCAAGCGTTTCCACGATATCTACCACCACGGTGTCCGAGGTCCCCACGCCTCGTGGCGGAGTATATCCAATGCTTCGAACAAGCTCAGATATGCATACCCCCCGCCACTTCGATCCGCTGCGCATTCACCCATCCGAAGTCATCGGAGAGAAGCGACGCGATCACCGGGCCGACGTCTTCGGGGACGCCTACTCGCCCAAGCGCCGTGTGTTCGGCGACGGCCTTGTTGACCTGCGGATTGTCGCGGACGATGCCTCCGCTGAAGTCCGTGGCGATCGCGCCCGGTGCCACCACGTTGACGGCGATCCGGCGCGGACCCAGTTCCAGCGCCATGTAACGGCTCAACGCTTCGACGGCGGCCTTGATGGAACCGTATCCGATACGGTTGGGCATGGCGAAGCGGGCCAGTCCCGAAGAGATGTTCACGATACGGCCGCCATCGTTCATGAGTGGCAGCAGCTTCTGTACCAGGAACAGGACCCCCTTGAAGTGGACGTCGTAGAGCGCGTCCATTTCCGCCTCGGTGATCGTTTCCAGGCCAGCGCCTGACGACGTGCCGGCGTTGTTGACGAGGTAATCGAAACGCTCGGCGTCGAGACTCGCCAACGCTTCACGGACCTGTATCGCGAAGCGATCGAACGTTTCGCTCTTGCCCACGTCCAGCTGCAGGGCGATAGCCCGTACTCCCGCGTCCGCGGCAAGCGCGACCACGCTTTCGGCTTCTGCACGATTGGCGTTATAGGTGAACATCGAGCGGACCCCGCGCTTGGCGAGGGAGAGGACGGTCTGGCGACCGATGCCACGGCTGCCGCCGGTCACGATGGCGATCTTACTGTTTGACATGGCTGACTTCTCTTGAAGGGATGTGCGCGTCGGCACAGGGGCTGTTTGAGACATTCTGGTTCCGGGAGTCGCCGTACTGAATGCCGAAACCCTCCTGTTTCTTGCCTATTCCTGCCTTGAGGATTAGCCTTGCCGGGCATGCAGCACGGGGAGTAACCGGACATGCCAGACCCGTTGGTGGAAGCCCTACTGCGTTACACGGAAAGCCATCCCGGCGAGAGCCCGTTCATGACGGCGATCGAGGGTATGGCGATCATGCGGTCGGATCATCCGAAACCTCCTGCCCACATGCTTTCCCGGCCGGCCATGTGCATCGTGGCCCAGGGTGCCAAGTGGGGAATGTTCGGTGGCAACCGGCTCGAGTACCGGGCAGGGCAGGCGCTGGTCATCGGCGTGGAGACGCCGTCGATCGGCCGTGTCGTCGAAGCCAGTCCGGGCGAGCCCTGCCTCGTTCTCGCCTTCGAACTCGACCTCGCGATCGTGCGCAGCGTCGCGGAGGGGCTCGACGCGCCTCCCAGGGCAAGCGGCGAGCCCGGCCGTGGCGTCTTCGTCACGGACTTCCAGGGTCCGCTAGCCGATTGCGCATTGCGCCTGGTTCGTCTGCTCGATACGCCTCAGGCGATTCCGACGCTTTATCCCGTCATCATGCGCGAGATCGGTTATTGGCTGCTGACTGGCCCTCATGGTGGAGACGTTGCCCGGATGACGCTCGCGAACAGCCCGTCGCAGCGGGTGATAAACGCCATGCACACCTTGCGGACGCGCTTCACCGAGGCGATCCGGATCGAGGAACTGGCCGCGATCGCGCAGATGAGCCCCTCGGCGTTCCATCGCCAGTTCAAGGCGCTGACGTCGATGACGCCGCTCCAATACCAGAAGCAGCTCCGTCTGTTGGAGGCGCGTCGGTTGATGATCTCCAGCGCCGTCAACGTCGAGACGGCCTGCTTCCAGGTGGGCTACGAAAGCCCCTCGCAATTCAGCCGTGAATACGCGCGGATGTTCGGGATTCCGCCGAAGCGCGATGCGAAACAGATGCGGGTGGTGTTCCAACGGGATCGGGGATTTTCAGGTGCGGAATCGGTCCTCGGTTGACTCGATTTGGCCAGACCGGAAATTTGGGTAGACTCCACGAGCCGAACTGTAGCCGATCAGTGGAACCTCATGATGATGAAGACGCTCCGACTTCTGCCGCTCGTTTGCTTGCTCCTTGCCGGAAATGCGCAGGCTGATCTTCCAGCATCCGAGCCACAGAACGACACACAGGACGTGATCAATGGTGTCGCCATCGTGCCGGGGGTCGAGCGCCTTTCCTACGTATCGCCGAAGTATTACGGAATACGCCCAAGCTATTCGACATGCATCGCCAGCACGAAAGGCCGTGTCGTCGACCAGGGCGATTGTGCGGATGATGAGTTCAAGTTCCAGGACGAGCGCTTGAACAAGGCATACAAGGCTGTCATGGCGACGCTTTCCGCATCGGGCTCCAAGGAGACGGCCGCCGAGGCGCAAGCGGCCCAGCGGGCTTGGCTTGCGTATTTCGACAAGGATTGCGCAGTACGAGCCAGACGCTTTGGTTCCAGCGCGGCGCCTGCCACCGAGTCCATCTGCCGCATGGAAAGCACGGCCATCCGCGCCCAGCAACTCGAGGATTGGCAAGGCAGTCTCACTGCCCGGCATAAGGATTGACGCGTCACGTTATCAGGAGATCTCATGAGCGGCGAAAAATTCACCGGTGGCGACTCGCTTCAACCCGGAACGATGGAGTACTACACCCATCGGGCGATGATGCGTAACGAACTGTCCAACGGAGCAGGGGCGTATCAGGTGAGCAACGCGGAACTCGCCTCCAGCGGACCAAGCTTCGGTCCGTTTCAGTACGATGTCGGTGCCAATCCTCACGGGCGCGATCTTTTCGAATCCATCGCTGCAAGTGCGCGCGATGCCGATGGCAATCGCATTGTCGGTGACGAAGATCTCGCCGCCATAAAGGCGCATCTCTACAAGCCTTTCAATGAATTCACGGCCGAGGACCGCGCGGTCTACGCGCGAATGAAGCCCTTGATGAATCAGGCACTTTCGTCGTCGGAAGGCATGGCGGCCATCAATGCCGATTACCTGCCAAAGGTCCAGGCGAAAGTGGACGCGATGAACGAGGTCGTGAACGGTGTCGGCAACGATGCCAATCGAGCCTTCCTGCAAGGGAGCCCGCTCGCAAAGTTGATCGTGATCGATACGGCGAATCAGTACGGCAACGCCGTGAACGATGGCCTCAAGGAATTCATGGGCCATACCAAGGATGATCCCGCGATGGACATGCCGGGGCGTGGCGGGACGGCGACCATCAAGGTCGAGGGCGAGTTCGGTCTGGAAGAACTCATCCGCTACAAGCTGGATACGAAGTACGGTCAGACCGACGACGGTGCCAGGGATGTGCTGCGCCGGATATCGAACCTGGTCGATGCCGTCGGCGTCGATACCGTCAAGGCCAGCCTATCCGAAGAAGACCGTAAATTCCTGGAGACAGGGTTAAAGCAATACCTTGAAGATCACGGGCGGAAGTCGAGCATTCTGGACGATCCGGCTCTTGGCGCACTGGCGCAACTAGGTGGACGTTCCATCGAACATTCCGGTGGCGGCCAAAGTCACGGCCACAGTGGTTCGGTCCTCTCCGTGGGAAGCGAAGGGAAAGACGTCGAGAAGCTGCAGCGCAACTTGCAAGGGCTTGGCTATCTCGATGCTCAGGGAGAGGTGGCCGCCGGGACGTTCGACGCCACCACGAAAGTGGCCGTGGAGAACCTCCAGCGCGAGCGGGGGCTCGAATCGGTGGACGGGAAGGTCGGCCCGAAGACCCGCGAACAGATCAAGGAAGATGTCGAGGAAATACAGCGCGGCCTTCGAGCGCTCGACTATCGTGCCAATGGGCGCCCCTTGGCTGTGGATGGTGACTTCGGTCCAGCCACCAAGGCCGAGGTGGAAGCGTTCCAGGAACGCCATCAGTTGCCGGTTACCGGCGTGGTAGACAAGGCATTTCTGGAGATGCTTCGTTCCGAGGTCCAGGGGCAGTCGCAAGAGACGGTGAAGCCGTCCGGTGTTACACCATTGAATCAGCCGGGTCACAGGGACCACGGCATGTTCGAACAGGCCTTGGCCGGCGTGAAGCAGATAGATGCGGCGCACGGGCGGCCTTCGGATCACCGCAGCGAGAACCTGGCGGGTGCCCTCGTCGCCTCATCATTGACCGCGGGCATGAGCCGTATCGACAGCGTTTCGCTCAGCGACGACGCGCAACGCGCCTATGCGGTTCAGGGGAAGGCGAACGATCCCTTCAAGCTCTATGCCGAGGTCAACGTGACGCAGGCTGTCGCGACATCTATCGCCCAGAGCACCCAAACGATCGAGAACCTCCAGCCGCAGCGCCAAGCCCAGCAGGACGTCGCTCAGCAAAGCCAGGAGCGGCAGCAACAGCAAGTCCAGAGCCCTTCGATGTCCCCCTGATCGAGCGCCGACGGGGATAAATCCGATTCCGTATGCTCTGCCAAGAACATGCGGAATCGGCGCATACTCTCAGCACCATGCCCCAGGCCCGCCATCGTTCCCAACGATGCGCCGATGACGCATTCACCGGCGGCGGGCAGAACGTGATCCCTCCAAGCCCGTCATGCTCCGATCCTGGCGGAGACCCTCCGCCGGCAGGACGACGTCGCCGGTTCCGGCGCTAGCGGCTTGCCGGAACCGTCGACTACTCACCGCACCGGATTCCCCCTGGCTTCGGAGCGCACCCATGTCCATCAACGAAGAAAAACTCAATGCCTTCCTCGGCAAGGCGGTCGGCGACCTTGGCGCCGCGTTCAGCGCGGTGCTCGTCCTGCTTGGCGACGAACTGGGCCTGTACAAGGCACTCGCAAGCGAATCCCTGACTCCCGCCGAACTAGCCACGCGCACCGGCACCCACGAACGCTATGTGCGCGAATGGCTAGGCAACCAAGCGGCCGGCGGTTATGTCGATTACGACGCCACGGCGGGCAAGTACCGGCTCAACGAAGAACAGGCGGCTTGCCTGGCCGATCCTGCCGGCCCGGTCGATCTGTCCGGCGCCTATGAAATCGCCCTCGCGCTGTTCCACACTTACCCGCGCGTGCGCGACAACTTCCGCAGCGGTGCCGGCATGGAGTGGGGCGAACACCACCCGTGCCTGTTCCATGGCACCGAACGATTCTTCCGCGCCGGATACCATGCCCATTTGCTGGGCGCCTGGCTGCCGGCATTGGAGGGTGTCGTCGACAAGCTCGGGCGCGGTGGCAAGGTCGCCGACATCGGTTGCGGCCACGGCGCGAGCACGGTGCTGATGGCGAAAGCCTTCCCGGCATCGCACTTCGTGGGCTACGACTATCACGCACCGTCGATCGATGCCGCTCGCGAGCGCGCGAAGGAGGCCGGCGTGAGCAACGCATCGTTCGAGCAGGCGGATGCGTCGGGATACGAAGGACGCGACTTCGACCTCATCACCTTCTTCGATTGCCTGCACGACATGGCCGATCCCGACGGCGCCGCCCGGCACGCGAAGGATGCACTGAAAGACGATGGCACGTGCATGGTGGTGGAACCTTTCGCCGGCGACAGCACGGCGGACAACCTCAACCCCGTCGGCCGCGTGTACTACGCGGCATCGTCGATGATCTGCGTGCCGGTGTCGCTCGCCAGGCACGGGCCGGCGTTGGGTGCCCAGGCAGGCGAGGCGCGGCTGCGCAAGGTGATCGTCGACGCGGGCGGATTCCGTCGCTTCCGTCGTGCCGCCGAAACGCCGTTCAACATCGTGCTGGAAGCGCGTCCATGAGCGACCTGTACGCGATTTCGGCATGTATGGACGTCCGCGCCTGAAAATGCGAAAGCGACGCTAAAGTCCGTTTCCCCGTCGGCCGATAACGACCGAAGTCTCAACGGGCGGGGGAGTGCCGATGGCTCGCTATACGATCAAGGTCCGCATGGGATTGCGGCTTGGATTGGTACTGACGTTCCTGGTGATAACCGGCCTGGTCGGCCTCTACGGCGTCGACCGAGCCAACGCCAATACCGGCGAGATCTACCAACATGCCAGTGAATTGCTGGCCCGGTTGGAAGTGGAACACGGCGGTGCATCGTTCGTAACGGCAAGACATTCGCTCGACGCGATGGCCCAGGAGCGAGCCGCCGAAGGACGCGACATTCGCAACGCCGAGCTTGGCGCCGTACTGGCGGGCCTCCTGCTCTCGGTGATATTCGACGGTATCTTCGTTCGCTCGGTCACCGTACGCATACGGGACGCGCTGGCCCTTGCCCGCACGGTCGCCGACGGTGTCCTGGACAATCGCATTCCGGCCCTCTATTCCGATGAGATCGGTGAACTCCGCGCCGCCTTCCGCGACATGGACGAGCGCCTCGCTGGCGTGATCCGCAAGGTACGCGATGGTGCGGGTGCGGTGAACGTCGCCGCGGTGCAGATGGTGTCGGATAACGAGGTGCTGGCTCGCCAATTGATCGAGGACGCGGCCGGCTTGCGCGACACGGCCACGGGCATGGAGACGGTGGCCACCCTGGTGGTGCAGACCGCGGAGCACGCCCGTCATGCCGACCGGCTGGCCGCCGAGGCGCGCAAATGCGCGGAGGACGGCGGCGACGTCGTCGCGCAGATGCAGCAGGCGATGAGTGCGATCGGTGATTCGAGCGACCGCATCGCCGATATCGTGGGCCTCATCGATGCGATCGCTTTCCAGACCCGCCTGCTCGCCCTGAACGCCGCCGTGGAAGCCGCGCGTGCCGGCGAGCATGGGCGGGGTTTCGCGGTGGTCGCCGGCGAGGTACGCAACCTTGCCCAGCGCTGTACCGCGGCGGCGGGTGAAATCAAGCAGCTGATCACCGACAGCCGCGACAAGGTGAGCGACGGTGCCCAGCTGGCGAACAGTTCCGGCAACACGCTGGCGAGGATCGTGCACAGCGTGCGGGAACTCACCGATGTGGTCGGTCACATCGCTCGTGCCAGCGAACAGCAGTCCGACGGCGTGGGCAGGGCCAGTGTGTCGATCAACCAGATCGACCAGGCGATGCAGGCGCACGAATCGCTATTGCGGCAGGCCAGTTCCGCCAGCCGGCACATGCTCGAACAGGCCGACGGCCTGGCAGACAACGTCGCCTTCTTCACCTTCGCACGCACCTGACCGTCACATAGGATCTCCCATGGAACAGCACTACGACATGGTCATGGTGGCGTACTCGTTCGTGATCGCCACCCTCACCGGTTACTGCGGCATCGAAATGACGGCCCGCGTGCGCGCCGCCGCGGCGGAGGAAAAGACGCGCTGGATCGTCGCCGGAGCCTTCGCCTTCGGCACCGGTGTATGGGCGATGCATTTCATGGGCATGGCGGCGCTGACACTCGGCGTGCCAGTGACCTTCGACCTGCCGATCACCGTGGCCTCGTGGCTGGTGGCGGTGATCGTCAGCGCGATCGGTTTGTACGTGATCCGCGATGGGGTGCGCCTGGTGACCTGGTTGATCGCATCGGTGCTGATGGCCACCGGCGTTTGCCTGATGCACTACGGCGGCATGTACGCCATGCGCATGTTGCCGGGCATCGAATACCGGCCGTTACTGTTCTGGGCTTCCGCAGCGATCGCGCTGGGCGCCAGCGGCGCGGCCTTGCTGATCATGACCTGGTTGCGCACCAGCCGCCACTGGACCCACGTGGCCTTGCGCCTGGGTGCCGCGCTGGTCATGGCGGTGGCGGTGACCGGCATGCACTACACGGGCATGGCGGCGGCCATGTTCGCGCCGGGATCGTACTGCTCGCCAGGGAATCGGCTGAGCGACGCGTGGACGATTCTCGGACTGGTGATGGTGGCGACGGCCGTGGTCAGCCTGTCGCAGTGGTGGGCGTTGCTCAAGTAAAAATAGCGACCATTCTCCGATGGCGCCTACAGACAACATGGCGTTGTTTTGTTACGGTCGGCACGTTGTCTGCGCAGTCGATTTGCGTGCGTCGCAGACAACCATCGCTTCATGCGGTGAGAAGCGCGGGCCAGGAGTGCTGTAACACTCCCGACCCGCTGACCATGACCAACTATCGAGGAGTTGATCCGTGGCTACCCACGATCATACGGCACCCGCTCGCCCGCCGAATCCCCCCGGCGACATCCCCACCGGTTACCGGGCCCTCTGTCCACCGTGCAGGGACGGTTGAAGAACCGCGGTTTCAGCCCCTCATCTGAGATGTTTCTGGGCCTCACCTATCGGGCAAGCGCCTGTGTGGGCCACTGAAACAGGCTGACGCCGCATCCACTTCATCAATCAAGCCTCCCGGCGCCCGGTCTCGGGCAGCCGGTGAACCCGCGAGTCCGTTTGATCCGCGGCACGTTGCGCTGTGCGTGGCGTGCCGCACCTGGACAACGGTGAGCGATCACTTTCAAGGAATGCTCATGCCATTTAGCGGCACCACGCGCACGGAGGGTCGTGCGCGCCATTACATCGATCCCGAAGCCTCGGCGCACGACCTGTTGAACGACGCCACCGAATGGCTGCAGTACGCCCGTGGTCTTACCGGCCTGCTCGCGGACCTCGTGCATGAATCGGACACCGTCGACTGCGCGAAGTTGGCGCTCTCGCTTGAAGCGATCGGTACATTGACGCACATGGGTGTGCAGTGCACGGCACAGGCGCATGCACGGATGTGTTGGGAAAAGACGCGTGCCGTGGGTGAGTAGAGCCGTGCTATGGATGGGATCCCCACCGCAACAACATGATTTGCTACACGCAGGTGACTAGGATGTGCACCTAATAATGGGCGAGCGGAGTTGCGTTTGAAAAGGGAAAAGCGTGTTTATTGTGGTGAGATGGCCATCAACTGTTCGGCATGTATTGAGAAAAAATCATGCTCGCAACGAAAGGCTGGTGTGCGTAGGATTCTGGCGTCTTTCTATATCGTTCCGTTAGGTATCTTGTTGTGTTTTTCCGCTGTATCACGGACCAGGGGCGAGATTGCAGGAAGATTTGATGGTTCTTGGGCAGGAAGATCGTGTGCTCGGGGTGACACAGCTTGTGGATCATTCAACATTGTTCTGGTTCAGAGGGGGTGGACGATATGCGGAAGTCACGTCTCCGCTACATCAGATTTATCAAGGATCGACGAGGGTGAGCCCACATCCATTGTCGGTGTGGCGATCGGCGACATGGCGGTGGTGGTCATTACCAGCGGCCGCAATGCGGCGTCGTACATCGTCAGCATCAGGTTGTATCCAAATCGAGCGAATTGGACGGTAATCAGTCACCTGTTGGTACCTGCGACAGGTGACTCGGATCTTATCCCTTCGACTGCGATTTTCCGCAAAGTCGATTCGTTGGGGACAAAGGAACAGATGGACCCTGTTGGGGCGTTGCGCTCGTGCGTTGGACGCATGCGCGCGCCGTAAGCGAACAGAGTCGGGCATCGGGCAGGCGTGGCATTCCGATTGAAACGATCGAGTGAGAACTTTCCTCGCCCTTGTGTTTCGCCACCGAAAAGTGGCTAGACTGCGCACCTCAAAGTGGGCACGGAGAGCCTGGCGTGAATGGATCGACGAAGACCGTCCTTGCGGCGGCGATGTTCCTGGTGGCCTTCGGTGGCGGCCTGTACCTCTCGGGTCAACTGACCCTCATGCTGCTCGGCGTCGACATGCCGCTGACTTGGCGGATGTGGTGGGATTACCACGGCGCCTTGGTCTATCCGCAATACGCGCCGTATGCGTGGAAGATCAGGGCGGCGGGAGTGGCGGGGTTTGGGTTGCCGGCACTGGCGTGGGTCGGATGTCTCGTGCCATTGCTGCGTTCTTCACGTGCTCCGGCGCTGCACGGAGACGCTCGCTTCGCCACACGACACGACCTGGAGAAGCAGGGCCTGCTCAAGGACTCGCCCGACGGAATCGTGGTCGGGAAGTTCGGCAAGGAGCTGATCCGGCTCAGCGGCCAGCAGTTCGTGATCCTTGCGGCACCGACCCGATCGGGTAAGGGCGTGGGCGTGGTCATCCCCAATCTCCTCGAGTACCAGGGCTCCATCGTCGTTCTCGACATCAAGCAGGAAAACTTCGAGCTGACCAGCGGCTGGCGTAAGTCGCGAGGTCAGGAAATCTTCCTGTTCAATCCGTTCGCCGAAGACCGGCGGACGCACCGTTGGAACCCGCTGAGCTACGTGTCGCCCGACCCGGCGTTTCGTATCTCGGACATCCAATCGATCGCGGCCATGCTATATCCCGACGGGAGCGGCGATCAGCGGTTCTGGAGCAGCCAGGCGCGCAACGCCTTCATCGCCTTCACGCTCTACCTCTTCGAGACCTTCGACCAGGAGATGAGTCTCGATGTTCCTTCCGGCGTCAAGCCGTTCCCGACGCTGGGCGAGGTCTACCGGTTGTCGACCAGCGACGGCGGCAATCTGCGCGAATATCTGCAACGCCTGACGGCATGGCCGTACCTCAGCAAGGATGCGAAGGCCGCCTTCGCCAACTTGCTGTCGCAAGCTGACGATACCTTCGCCTCGATCATGGGCAGCTTCAAGGAACCGCTGAACGCCTGGATTAATCCAGTGCTGGACGCGGCCACGAGTTGCAACGATTTCCTGCTCACGGACGTGCGCAAGAAGAAGATGACCATCTACATCGGCATCCAGCCGAACAAGCTGGCCGAGAGCCGCCTGATCGTCAATCTGTTCTTCAGTCAGCTTATCAATGTCAACACGCGGGAAATGCCGCAGAACAACCCGAAACTCAAGCATCAGTGTCTCCTGCTGATGGACGAGTTCACCGCCATCGGCAAGGTCGACATCCTGGCGAGTTCGGTGTCGTACATGGCCGGGTACAACCTGCGTCTGTTGCCCATCATCCAGAGCATGGCGCAGCTGGACGCGACCTACGGCAAGGACGTTTCGCGCACGATCATCACCAATCACGCCTTGCAGATCATCTTCGCGCCGCGCGAGCAGCAGGATGCTAACGACTACTCGGACATGCTCGGCTATACGACGGTGTCCAAGGAGAGCGTGTCGAAGGGCAGGGGCGTGTCACGTAGCCGGTCCGATGAGCGACGGGCGTTGATGCTGCCGCAGGAGCTCAAAGCCATGGGAACCGATAAGGAGGTGATCCTTTACGAAGGGATCGCACATCCGGTTAAGTGCGAAAAGATCAGGTACTACGAGGACAAGCGATTTACGGCGCGGTTACTGCCACGGGTCGAAATACACGAACTCAACCTGAAGAGAGTCGCTCCAACGAAAAAGCGAACAGAAGTTGTGGCGACAACCAGCCGTAGGGCACGCGCTGCACTCAGCCAAATAGCGGCCGCAGCGTAAAAATCCCATGGAAATCTCCGAAGCGGATGATTGATCGATCTTAAGGATACAAAGCCATGAAGGTTCGATATTTGGTCATGGCCGCGATCTTCGCGGCGGAGATAACAATAGACACGTTGGCAATGCCGATGTCTTCACGTTACCTCACGATCAACGTCCAGGGTGGCATGTGCTCAGTGGGCTCCGTGGGTGATGAGGATGGTTTAAATAGACGTCCATACGTGGAATGGACTGGTGTGCGTGAGGGCGGCGTAAGGTGGTTCAAGAAGCTTAGTATTGCCGAAATATTCTACGAAGGACGTGCAACGCACTGCTTGCGTGAACGCGACTCGCTATTCGTCTTGCTTCAAATGGACACGCATTCCCAACGATCGATGTCCCAGGGGGTACTTCATCTAGTGAGGTTGAGGGTGATCGATGGCTCAATCGAATCCGATGAGCAAATTTTGGTTCCGGAGGCTTTAGGCGCGTACTCTGCATGGGTGGAAAAAGATGCATCGAACCTAAGAAAGCAGAGAGAAAGAATCGTGGTAGTCGGGAAATATAAGCGTCTCGGTGCAGATGAGGATGTTCCTTTTTCCGTATCGATACGAGGCCAGCTGCCGACCGGTGAGGCCAAGGTACACATGGAGCCACCCATCTGGCCAAAAAATGGAGTCGCCGAGCGCGAACTTGGCGATGGAAAGGAGAGTTGGCCCGAGAACATGTTCGTTGAGCATTCGGATGGGCGGTGGATTGTCTGGGTTCTCTTGTCGTCTGAAGGCGGTCGATCGAAAGCGATGGACTTCTTTTCTGGTGAGGTCCAAGACGTCAAGATCAATAAATCTGGTGGATACAATGACTCGTTCGTTGATTCCAGGGGAGCGACGCACGTGAGCAATGGTCTCTTGGACTTCCGTTGCAAGGAGATAGGTCCGGGGGGAGTCATTGGAAACGTGATATTCAATGAAAGTTCGCTGCGATTCAATCGAGAAATCGCGTACGCGCCCATATTGGAAGTCAGTCAAAGAATTTCTCCTGACGGGAAAACAATTATCTGGAGGAAGGTCCCTTTATTTGAGGACTCGCCTTCTGATAGCCCATACAGCGAATGGTCGTCCTTCATAAGCAGAGGTATGGACCTGCATGACGGCACGATGTTGGTTACCGGAGGTAGATATGTCTTCCGTGTTCGTGAAGATGATCTGACGCCGGTGGGACATGCACTCCACTTGCATGTTGTCAATGAGGCTGATGTCAAGCGAGTCATCGACAAGGCTGAGGCAGGTGATGTCGATGACGCGCATGGCTTCTTGACTGATGAGCTACACCTTAATTGAGCAACTTCATCTTCTGTAACGCAAGATGTTCAATACGTATTTAAGGAAGATTGATATGACGGAACAGAGAAGTCTTGGCGAGGGGCACTTGAAGGCCCTCGCCTATTTCGTGGTGGGTGTCGGATCGGAGGGAAATCTCGGAGGAAGGGACGTTTCCAATCGCTTGTCGTTCGCTGGAAAGTACCAGAGCGGGAAAATGTACCCTATAGAGAACAGCGGATTAACCATTGGTACGCTTCAGAAGGATCTCGGTCAGGATCATCGTGAAACGGCCAAAGCCATGGTAGTTGCGTATCAACGTTGGGTGGCGGACCAATCCGAAGGATCGCTTACTGATATTCAGCGACGAGAGATTGTCGACGATCTTTCGCGTAATGGAAGGACGATCAATGGCCAGGGGAATCGACCTGTCGATCCGCACATAAGGAGAAGTCTTGACACGTTCTTGAAGGCGGACGGCGGAAAGGAGTTCGTCCATCAAAGAGATATGGCTCAGGTCCACCGTATTCATGATTATGCTCTCTCGAAGCTCGTATTGACGAAGGCTTATAAGCAAGCGTCGTCCCACGAACGTATCGAAATGGCAACGATCATAGCTAAAGGATTCAATCAGAACGAGTCCATTACCGGCAAAGTGCTCTTTGACATGAAGGATCGTGATGAGTCCGTGGCGACAATCAAGTCACTTGATGATCTTAAATCACGTTCGGATAAAGCATTCACGGCATCCATGCGAGAGGGACGTGAGATTGCTCTCCGTGCTGCTGCGGTCTACACACGCCTGCAGGAGATCAGCCCAGATAACCCGCTTCACGCCGCATGGCAAGAAGTTCTGAAAGACCCTCTGGTCGAGCCCACAGCTATTCGTGACGACACGACACGCCCTGACCTCGCGGCGCAGTACACGACTATCAAGAACCTGTTCCTGGAACCCAGCAAGGCCACACATTTCATCGATGCGTTGGAGCAGGGTGGCGAACACAGCAAAGGATCGCCTACCGCCATAGGTCATCACCGTCCGGCCTCGGGGTTCTTCGCCTCTGGCCCCGACTTCGTACAGTGGAATGCGGATGGGCGGGCCGTAGCGTATATCGGTGGGAAATGGTCTGAGCTTTCCCGCGACGACATTAGCAGGACCGTGCATGACGACAGGTCCGTGGACCTTACCGTCCAACGGAATGGCAGCCCTGAGCCCCTGTTGCATGTAGGATCAACGGCTGTCGGCCGGACTCACGTGGGTGAGGGAAGAACGCTTCGGCAAGGCATGCACGGCGATGATGTGCGCGCCTTGCAAACAGACCTTGCCCGGTTGGGATTTACGGACGCCCGCGGACGTGCCGTGCACCCCGACGGCGACTTCGGCCCGACGACTCAAGCGGCGATTCAGGCATTCCAGCGCGATCATGAGTTGAGCGCTGACGGTATAGCAGGCACCGCCACACTTACCGCCGTGCGCCACGCAGTGGAGACCGAATTACGTTCGATCGGGCAACCGGACGCGCCTTACTTGCGAAACGAACAGCCTGACGATGCGATGGCGATCTATCAATCCTTGGCGCCCGAGCCCAAGTCAGCGACGCCACGTATGCCCACCATCGATCAAGCCGCGCCGGAGAAGCCCGCGGACGCCTTGCAGGCAGCGACCGTCGCGCACCCGAATGCCGAGCGCATCCGCGCCCTCCAGGAGAGCCTGAACACGTTGGGCGTGGCGGATATGAAGGGCGACCCGTTGGTGGTGCATGGGACATACGATGCACCCACTCAGACCGCGGTGGCGCGTTTCCAGGCGATGCATGACATGCCGGTCACTGGCCTACCGGACGAGACCACACTGAGAAACGTGCAGGCGCAGGCATTCGTTGCCGAGCTTCAACAGGTCGTGGCACCGTCGGTGTCGCGCGGCACCCCGGCATCGGGTGAAACACGGGAAGCTGAGCACGACGAACCTGAGAAGGGGCTTGAAGGCATATCCCGCAGCCAAGGCCACGGTCGCGTCGATCCACGACACCCCGACAGCCCGCATCACGAGCTATACAACGAACTGCAAAGGATTATCCCCGAGGCATCGGAGGATCGCTTGCTGCAGTTCACAGCCGCTTGCCATGAGAACCAGATCACCGCCGGTAATCTTTCCAGCGTTCATCTGAACGAGGAAACCTTGACGTTGACCATGCTTGGCAAAGGGGCTTTGACGAGCCCGGCCCAGGTGGACCTCGGTGCTCCGCCGCCGCAACCGGAGCAGGCGATCGAGAAGATCCAGCAGTTCGATCAGCAGCAATCACAGATGCTCCAGGCGTTCCAGGAGCAGAACATGCAGCTCAGCCAGGGGATGGGGATGTCGCGCTAAGCGACGCAGGAATTGCCGCAACGGCCAAACCCGTTGCGGCAACCACACATCAAGCCTTCTTGATGAAGGCGAGGATGTCCTTGTTCAGCTCGTCCGCATGGACGGTCAGCATGCCGTGCGGGTAACCCTTGTAGATCTTCAGCTCGCTGTTCTTGAGCAGCTTGGCGGACAGCACGCCGGCATCGGCGTAAGGGACGATCTGGTCATCGTCGCCGTGCAGGACGAGGGTCGGCACGTCAATCGCCTTGAGGTCTTCGGTGAAGTCGGTTTCCGAGAAGGCCTTGATGCAGTCGTAGTGAGCCTTGGCCCCGCCGATCATACCCTGGCGCCACCAGTTGTCGACCACGCCTTCGATCGTCTTCACGCCGGGGCGGTTGAAGCCGTAGAAGGGAATCGGCACTTCGCGGTAGAACTGCGCACGGTTGGCGGCCAGCTGCTGGCGCAGGCCGTCGAACACCGAAATGTCCAGGCCACCCGGGTTGGCCGGGGTCTTGACCATGATCGGCGGCACGGCGCTCACCAGCACGGCCTTGGCCACGCGGCCCTTGCCATGACGGGCGACATAGCGCGCCACTTCGCCACCGCCGGTGGAATGGCCGATGTGGATGGCATTCTTGAGGTCGAGGTGTTCGGTGAGGGCGGCGACGTCGGCGGCATACGTGTCCATCTCGTTGCCGGTGGCGGTCTGCGTCGAGCGACCATGGCCACGGCGGTCGTGCGCGATGACGCGGAACCCCTCGTTGAGGAAGAACAGCATCTGCGCGTCCCAGTCGTCCGAGCTCAGCGGCCAGCCATGATGGAACACGATCGGCTGGCCCTTGCCCCAATCCTTGTAATAGATCTGGGTGCCGTCTTTAGTGGTGATGAAAGACATCGAGCTTTCCTTCTTGCCAGTGGATGATGACGTGGGCGCGGCGACCGCGGGGGCCGAGGCGGTCATCGCGCCGGCGCCGACGAGGGTGCCCGCGGCGAGCGTGCCCGCGTTGAGGACAAAGTTGCGGCGCTTGGGATCGAGCGCTGATTGATTCGATTCGGTCACGGGTCTGTCTCCTGGGTGGCCCTCGGCCATTCTCAGGGGACCCGGCGGGGCACGATAGGACGGTCGTGCTTTTTTTAGCCGCGTCGTGCGGCGCGTTCGCGGTCGTTCGATTCCTCTACGGTGTAGCAGCTCTCCGGGACCGCCTCCAGGCGATCGCGCGGGATCGGGTCGCCGCTGCCGTCGGACAGGCCATAGGTGCCCTCGTCGATCTTCTCCAGCGCACGGTCGATCGCGACCAGCCGGGCTTCGTTGTGCGACAACACGGCTTCGTCGTTGGCCTGTTGCGCGAAACGGTCGCCATCGTCTCCTTCGTCCTGCGGCTCTCCGCCTGCCGCCGCCTGCCACCGCTGCTCGTCGTCACCGGCGGCATCGCCTACCTCGATCAGCTGCTGGCGAAGGTCGAGCAAGCGCTGCTTCTGGTTTGCGATGAAGGCGGCGTCCAGCGTGGGATGGGACATGGGTAGTACTCCGGAGTGGGGGCAGGTGGCGAGGCCAATACGGTGGTTTAGCATCCCGCCCCGCACACGGATTGTGAATTTGTATCCTGCCTGCCACTCAACTCGCGCAGCGGCCGTCCAACGGTGCGCTCAAGGCCTCGTCGATGGGGTTGCCCGCGACCCCGCTCCGCCGTTCTGACGGTGGAAACTCGATCCGCACGGGAATCGGCTTGCCACGGCCATCGCGGATGTTGCCCGGCCCTTCGTAGCGACGCAGGCGCCGGTCGGCTTCGCCATAGGTCACCAGGATGGAAGGGGCCACGAAGGCGTACCAGGCATCCAGCTTCAGGGTGAGCTGGCGGTCGCCGTCGCGTGGTTCGTCGGCGGAGATGTGGATCGGCATGAACCGGCCGCGCGAGGTGAGCAGGAAGGCCACCGTGGCGCCGCGTTGCACGACCGTGTCCCAATGGGTGCGCAGGAAGGTGTCGAAGCCGGCATCGATCACGGCGTCGCCCTTGTCCGGCAATGGCCGTTCCACCCGCTGGCCTCCGGGCCGGCGTACATAGGCCACGCGCGTGGCCCCTTCACGTGCCACGCCTTCCTCGTAGCCGGTGCGGGCATCCACGAAGGAATAGTCCGGCTGAGGGGAACCGCCCCGCATGTCGAGCTCCTTCCTGGCGAAGGCCTTGCCATCGAGGCATTCGAACAGGACCGTGTGGCGCGAGGTGTCCACCAGGTGCACCTCGCGATAGAGGGGCGTCGTGGCCCCGGCGCGGTAAGCCGTGCCGACGTAACGTTCCACCGCGGCGCCCGGCGGCGCCATCATGAGGCACGAAGCCAGGAAGATCGTCCGGCAGGTGGAGTCGTCCAGGGTCATAGGGCTGCCAGAAGGGATATGGCCCCGACTGTACGCGTATTGCCGTCAAGCCGATGAAAGCGTGACCACTGACACATACGCCCCGGCCCCCGATCCGGCTTAGGATGGCGTACGTCCTGAAGACAGGGGAATCGCATGAAGCTTGGGTCACTGGTCGCCGCCATGACGGTGCTCGCGGGTTTCGCCGCGCTGCCGGCTCACGCCGCCACCAAGGAAGAGGCCGCGGTCCTGGCGCCCGTCCAGGCCTTGTTCGATGGCATGGCGAAGTACGATAGCGCGGCCATGCTGGCCGCCGTGCAGCCGGAGGGCAGCGTGGCCTTGCTGCGCAAGGGCAAGGTCGTGCGCATGACCCTTGCCGATTTCGCCAACCACATCAAGCCGGGCAAGGATCGCATCGAGGAACGTATCTACGATCCGCTGGTGCGTATCGACGGTGACATCGCCATCGTCTGGGCACCCTACGATTTCCTCGTGAACGGGCAGGTCAAGCATTGCGGCACGGATGCGGTGAACCTGGTGCGCATGGATGGCCGCTGGCTGATTTCCGGCATCGCCGACAACAGCCGGGACGATTGCCCCGCGCGTTGAGGCGCGGGCGGGGCGGCTTACCGTCTTGCTTCGACAAGCTGTCCGGGGCTCACTCCAAGCACGCGGCGCATGCAACGCGCCATGTGGCTCGGATGGCTGAAGCCGGTTTCGATCGCCACCTGGGTGATGCTTCGTGTCCCGTCGAGCAAGCGGAGGCGCGCGTGTTCGACGCGGCGTTCCAGCACGAAACGATGTACCGGCATGCCTGCCGCTTCCTTGAACAGCGGCTTGAAGTGCGACACGCTGAATTCCGCCACGGCAGCCAGCTCGGCCAGGGTCAGGTCTTCGTCGAGGTGGGCATCGATGTACTCGATCACGTGTCGCAGGCGCCATGCGGGCAGGGCCCGGGCCTTGCGTCCCGCCGTCGGCCTCGGCCGGCTTTGCAACGCCAGCAGCCGCACCGCCAGGGCGGTGGCGAGGCTATCGGCGAACAGACGCCCGCCCGGATAGGCATCGTGATCTTCCGCCTGCATCATCCATCCGATGCGCTCGATCTGCGGGTCACGTATATGGATGGAAGGCGCGAGGCTGGCATCCGTGGAAACGACACCCATCGTTTCCGCCGTCTCTTTCAGTAGTTCCGGACTCAGGCGCAGCAGCAGGGACGTGGCCGGCCGGGTCAGCGTCCATCGCGTACTGAAGCGAGAAGGGACGACGCAGAACTGGCCATGGATGCGCGTACCCCGGCGTTCGCCGTGGGCGACGCGATACGACACGGGCACCGGATCACCCAGGTGCAGGCAGAGCACGTGACGGTCGTCCATGGGTGAATCGAAGCGACCCACGGGCACCGGTGAGGTGAGAACGTCGAGCAGGGGCAGCCGCGTGGCGCCGCCGGACAACAGCGGTGCGGGCGGGGCTGGATAGCAGGCGGGACGCTCGCTCATGGGCGGATCGTTCTACGCCCGGGGGCCGCTTGCAAGTGCCGGAATCATCCTCCCGTGTCCGCGACCATCCTTTCGTGCGCGCGATGCGCGGGACGCCATGGAAGCATGCGGCTATCCAACCAACGGGAGTGCGTGATGAGGCGTAGAGCGTTCTTGAAAGCGAGTGGCGTGGTGGTGGCAGCGGGCATGCTCGCCGGGCACATGACGCGCGTGGGCGCTGCAACAACCCACCTGGAGGGTGGACTATCGATGAGCGCCCGCGAGTTCGCAGCGGCACGCCGGTTCGCCGACGTGCCGCAAGGGAGGATCGCGTACGTGGAAAAGGGCAGGGGCAAGGCGGCGTTGTTCCTCCACGGTGCACCCCTCAATGGGTTCCAGTGGCGCGGTGCGATGGCTCGCCTGTCGCCGTATCGGCGTTGCATCGCGCCCGACTTCATGGGCCTGGGATATTCGGAGGTCGGCGAGCATCAATCGCTCGCGGCCGATGCCCAGGTCTCGATGCTGGCCGCGCTGCTCGATCGCCTGTCGGTTTCGGCGGTGGATATCGTGGCCAGCGATAGCGGCGTGGCTGTCGCGCAGTTGTTCCTGCTCCGCTATCCCGCCCGCGTGCACACGATGTTGCTGACCAACGGCGACGTGGAGCCGGACAGTCCGCCGGCCGGGGTCAAGCCCGTCATCGAGATGGCCCGTGCGGGGACACTCGCGGATGCGACGGCGAAATGGCTTATCGACCGCCAACTCGCACGCTCGACCTTCGGCGCGGCGGTCTATCACGATCCGGCCGGACTGGCCGACGACACCATCGATTATTACGTGGAGCCGCTGGTCGGTTCACCCTTGCGCAGGATGCAATACCACGCCTTCCACCTCGCCCTGGAGCCCAACCCGCTCGCCGGCATCGAGGCTCGCCTGAAGCAGAGCAAGGTTCCGGTTCGCATGGTCTGGGGTGCGAGCGACACGATATTTTCGCTGGCGGATGCCCGCTATCTCGATCGCACGTTCCAGGGATCGACCGGCATCCGTACCGTTCCGGAGGGGAAGCTGTTTTTTCCGGAAGAGTTTCCGGGCGTCATCGCCGAGGAGGCGCGGACGCTCTGGCGGGTATGACGGCGGACCGCATCACTCGCCAGCGTTGGTCACGTGGGTGTCGATCCACGCGCTGACGAAGGCATCGAGCGATGTCCTGGGCGGTGGGGTGAGGCCGGCGGTGCGCACGAATTCCATAGCGGCCTTGAGGAAGGCCTGCCGCGAACGCGCACTGGCCTGGCGCGCCGCCGCCTGCTTCTGCCGAAGCTGCACGATGTGCGCCGAAGGCTGTCCTGGCCGGGCGAACTTCTGGTATCGGCGCAACTCGTCGGCGGCCAGCGCCGTGTCGCGGGCCGCCTGCGCCTCGGCGGCACGCGCTTCGAGCAATCGGTCGAGCCATTGGCCGGCGTCGCTCTGGGGATCGGGTCGTGTCATCGGGCGCCGGCGGTTCCAGGAAGGTCCGCTAGCGTAGCCGCCACCCGCTGGGTACGCACCTAGGTCGGTTGCGTACCCAGCCGCAGGCCGTGCGACCGGCACACGTCCACGCCAGGGAAGACCTGGCTGTGTCCATCCCGGAAGGTCACGCGCACGTCGCGCAGGCAGTCGCCCGGCGGGAGCCGTACCGTGGCGGAGGTGAGGCCGCCGGGCAGGGCGGCACCGAGCTTGGCATCCTCGAATGCCTGGGAATTCACCGGCGCCGTGGCCAGTCCGGTCACGCTGTCGAAGGTGGCGTTGACCACGGTGAACAGGCTCACCTCGCGCTTCTCCACCGGCAGCCTCGTGAGGTCTCCGGCAAGGCTCGCGGTGGACGCGACAGTGGCAAGGGCGAGGACGGCGATGGCGGCGCGGATCGATGACATGGGACTCTCCTGAGTCGGTCGATGACGCCCCTATCTGGCCCTCGCGCGGGCCACCCGGACAACGCATCCGGGACGAATCGTAGGAGGGCCGTGGCGAATCGTAGGTGGCGAAAGGAATGCTTCTCCCTCGCCCGACGCTGTGCCTAAGATGCCCTCGTTCTTTCCTCGGATATCCTGTGATGAAGCTTCGCCTCGGCACGACCGACATCGGATGGAGGCGCTATATCGGCCTGTGGACGGTCGTGGTCGTCGTCTTCGCCGTGCAGCGTTATCAACACGACGCCCTGTCCGGACACACCTGGGATGCCATCGATTACCTGCGCTGGTCGATGATCCAGTGGTACACCTGGGCGGCCCTGGCGCCCTGGGTATTCCAGTTGGCGTCGAGATACCCCGTCATCGGTGTCGCCCGCCGGCGCGACCTCTTCCTTCCCATCGCGGCAAGCATTGGCGTCACGCTACTGTCGCTCTTCATCGGCGCCGTGATCTCCACGCCATTCGAACCCAGCTCCTTCGCGGAGCAGTTCCGGCAATTTCTCGGCCAGCACTTCGCCACCGGCTTGCTCACCTACTGGTCGTTGTTCGCCATCCAGCAGGCGTTGCAGTTCCGCGAGGAAAAGAATCGTCGCGAGATGGAAGCGAGCCGCATGGCCACCGAACTGGCCCAGTCGCGCTTGCAGTCGCTGAAGTCGCAGCTGCAACCACATTTCCTGTTCAACACCTTGCACGCGATCGCTACCCTGCTCAAGGAGGACACGTTGTCCGCGGAGGACATGCTGTTGCGCCTGAGCGATCTCCTGCGCGCTTTTCTCGAGGATTACGACGGCCAGGAAGTGAGCCTGCGACGCGAACTCGTGCTGCTGGACCTCTACCTCGGCATCCAGGCCATGCGCTTCAAGGATCGCCTGACCGTGCGGATCTACGTCGCGCCGGACACCCTGGACTGCGCGGTGCCGAGCCTGATCCTGCAACCCATCGTGGAGAACGCCATCCATCACGGGATCAGCGAGCGGGTAGGCACCGACATCATCGAGATCGAGAGCCGCCGCGAGGGCGATCGCCTCTGCATCGAGGTGCGCAACCGCAACAGCACCCTGGAGAACGGCGAAGGAGGCCGTGCGCGCAAGGGCCATGGAGTAGGGCTTTCGAACACGCAGTTGCGCCTGTACGAACTGTACGGCGATGCGGGGCAGGTACGTCTCGACATGCTCTGGCCCGAAGGCGTCGCCTGCCGTATCCATGTACCATTCCGGCGTATCGAAGACCTGGACGATTCGCCGGAGATCGACACGGTATGACCATCGCCGTCCTCGTCGTGGATGACGAGCCGATCGCACGGCGCGCCATCGTTCGCCTGCTGGCCGACGATCCACAGGTCCAGGTGGCGGGCGAGTACGGTGATGGGGTTTCGGCGGTGCAGGCGATCCGCGAACATTCGCCGGACGTGGTTTTCCTCGACATCCAGATGCCGGGCATGGACGGCATGGACGTGGTGGCCGCGATCGGCCCGGCGAGGATGCCGGCCACGGTGTTCGTCACCGCCTTCGAGAACTACGCGGTGCGCGCCTTCGAGGCCAACGCCGTGGATTACCTGGTCAAGCCCTTCAGCCGCGACCGCTTCGTGCAGACGCTGCAGCGGGTGAAGACGCGACTGGCCACGCCCGCTGCGGCCGGCACGGGAGCCGCGAGTGGCGAAGCCATCCAGCAGGTGCTGGAAGCGCTGCGCCGACGCGAGGGCTACCTCGACCGCATCCCCGTCCGCACGCGCGACCAGGTGACCTTCATCGATGTCGACGACATCGTCTGGATCAAGGCCAACGGCAACGCGGTCGAGATCCACCTGATGAACGGCGTGCACGAGATGCGCGAGACGATGGCGACCCTGGCCGAGCGGCTGGACCCGAAGCACTTCGCCCGGGTGCACCGCTCCGCCATCATCAACGTGCGGCGGGTACAGGCCATCCATCCCTGGTTCAACGGGCATCACGTGGTGACGATGGATACGGGCCAGAAGCTGCGCATGAGCCGGTATCAGCGTGAGGCCTTCCTGCGGCTGGTGTCGGCGCGCGGGGATATTCCGCTTCAAGATTGATCGACTTGCAGCCCGCATCCCGGACAGGGTGCAGGCTCTGTCGGTAGATCAGGGGGCCTTCACGGACGGCGCGTCCCAACCGCCGCCCAGTGCGCGGAACGATGAGATCGCGGCACGGGTGGCGGCCGCGTTCGCCCGAACGCGGGCGTCTCGTGTGGCAAGGAGGCGCGTATCGGCATCGAGCACCTCGATGATGCTCACCGCGCCACCTTCGAAGGCCTTTCGAGATGCCGTTTGTGCCTTTGTGAGCGCATCTTCGCCGCCGGCGAGGATCTGTGCCTGGGCTTCGCGCTTGACCAGTTCCGTCAGGCTGTCTTCGACTTCCTCGCTGGCGTGGAGGACCATGAGCCGGTAATTGGCGAGCGCTTCGGCATCGGCGCCCTTCGCCCGTTTGATATCCGCGTCGATATGGCCGAAATCGAACAATCGCCAGTGCAGGCCAAGCAGGGCCGACGCCTGGTTCGCGGGTCCCGTGAACTGGTGGCCCGCCGTGGTCGTTGCGGTGCCGGCTAGCGCCGAGAGCGAAAACGAGGGGTAGTACTCCGCGATTGCCACGCCAATGTTCGCATGGGTCGCGGCGAGTTGCCTTTCGGCGGCGATGATGTCCGGTCGACGGCGCAGCAACCCTGCCGGGCCATCCATGGTGTCGATGTGGGGAGGCGTGGGCACCGGGGCATTGGCAGGAAGCTCACGAAGTGCCGTGCCGGGTTCTTGCCCGAGCAAGACGTCGAGCGCGTTGCCCGTGGCTTCAAGGCTCGATTCGAGGTCGGGGACGGTCGCGCTCACTTGCGCGAGGACGCCTTCGGCCTGGCGTAGCTGGAGCTCGGGGGCGACACCCGCGTCGAACTGCATGCGTATGGTCGATGTCAGGCGCTCCTGCACCTTGACCTGGTCCCTGGCCACAGCGAGGCGGCCTTGAAGTTCGCGAACAGTGACATAGGTGCGCGCGACCTCGGCCTGGACGGCGAGACGGACGGCGATGCCCTCGGCTCTGGCCGCCTGGTAGCTGGCAAGGGCACTCTCGCGTTCGCGCCTGCGTCCTCCGAAGATGTCGATGTCCCAACCCACCGAGACGTCACCTTCGTAGAGGCTGCCATATCGGTCGAAGCCCGGAGTGCTGTTGAGCACACGCCCGAGTGGCGTCTCGAGAGACTGCTTCGCGCGGCCGCCGGAGGCATCGATGGCGCCACTTGGTGCGAGCGACGCGGTCGCACTCGTAACTCCCGCGCGGGCCTGGAGGATGCGGGCCTCGGCGCGGGCGAGATCGAGGTTGACCTGCATGGCACGTTCCACGAGTGCGGCAAGGGTAGGTTCGCCGAACGAGTTCCACCACCGTGTGGTATCGGCGGCCTGCCCGGTTCGGATGGAAGCTGCCGCTGCCGAATGAAATTCGGTCGTCGGGTCGATGGAGGGGGGCTTCCTGTAATCAGGGCCGACGGCACACGCTTGCAGGGCCGCCGCAAGGGACGCGGCAAGTGCAAGCCGGGGAAGGGATGGCATGAGTGAGCCCTGACGATTAAGTGTGACCATATTACGAAATGGTCACTCGTTGTCAAGGAGGCGGCCGGGGTTGTACTGTCACCACATGACCCGTACAGCGCCCACCCTCATTCCAGATTCACTCGCCTCGGTATCGGTGCGGGATCAGATCATCGAAGCCGCCGACGAGTATTTCAGCCGGTTCGGTTATGCCAAGACGACAGTGTCGGACCTGGCCAAGGCCATCGGTTTTTCGAAGGCATACATCTACAAATTCTTCGACTCGAAGCAAGCCATCGGTGAGGCGATTTGTGCTCGCTGCCTCACGGGGCAACTGTTGGCCGTCGAAGCAGCGGTCGAGGCGGCGGATGGCCCAAATGAGCGTCTCCGTGCCTTTTTTCGCGAAATTCTCAAACAGAGCCTCGAACAGTTTTTCAACGATCGGCAGCTTTACGACATCGTCTCCCACTCCTGCGCGGAACAATGGGGAAGCTCGCGGCATTACACCAAAATGCTCCTCACACGCCTGACCACGCTGGTCCAGGAGGGGCGGGACGCGGGTGCTTTCGAGAAGAAGACACCCATCGACGATGTCTGCTCCGGCATCTGGCTTGCCACGTCGCCGTTTACGAATCCCGTGATGCTCCAGCTCGATCTCGACGGGGCCCCTGCGGGTCTGGAGGTTGTCGTGGGATTGGTCCTCAGGAGCCTCGCTCCTTAATTTTGAAGTGACCAATTGACAAAACGGTCAATAGACACCAACACTGATGCTCCCTGTTTCTTTCGGAAGCCATCATGTTGCACGCCGCCTTTCGGCACCGGGTTCCTCTTGTCCTGACCCCCGTCGTCGCCGTTGTCCTGTCCGCCTGCTCTCAGAGTCAGGCGGATCCGAGGCTTGAAGCTCCTCTTGTGCGTTCGCAGACGGCGAGTGCCGCGCAGCTGGTGAGTCGCGCCTATACGGGTGTGGTCTCAGCCCGGGTACAGAGCAACCTTGGATTTCGCGTGCCCGGCAAGATTGTCGAGCGCCTGGTCGACACCGGGCAGGTGGTCCAAGCAGGCCAGCCCCTGATGCGCCTGGACAGGACCGATCTTGCGCTGGCCGACATGGCTGCGAGGCAGGCGGTCGAAGGCGCGCGCGCGCAAGCGCTGCAAACGGCGGCAGACGAGAAGCGCTTTCGGGGTCTTGTCAGTGCCGGCGCGGTGTCGGCCTCGGCTTATGACCAGGCGAAGGCGGCGTCAGAAGCGGCCGCTGCAAGGCTAAAGGAGGCAGAAGCCCAGGCGCGCGTGTCGAGCAATGAAGCCGGCTACTCGGTTCTCACGGCAGACGCCGACGGGACGGTGGTGGATACCCTGGCCGAACCCGGCCAGGTGGTGACGGCGGGACAGGTGGTGGTTCGTCTGGCCCATGCCGGTCCGCGGGAGGCGCTCGTCGACCTGCCCGAGACGGTGCGCCCGAAAATCGGTTCGACGGCGAGTGCGATGATCTTCGGCTCGACCGGGCAGGGTGGTCAGGCACGTCTGCGCCAACTTTCCGAGTCGGCCGATGCGGCTACTCGTACGTTCGAAGCACGTTTCGTGCTCGAGGGGGACGCCGCCAACGCGCCGCTTGGTGCCACGGTGGTGATTCGCCTCAATCAGTCGGGCGAGGGCACCATCGAAATTCCGCTCGCAGCTGTTTATGACGCCGGCAAGGGGCCGGGTGTTTGGATTATCGACGGCAAGAGCCACGCGGTCAGCTGGAAGCCTGTCCGTCTCTCGGGTGTGGGCGATGAGACCGCGTCGGTGGCATCGGGCCTCGCCCCCGGTGATCGTTTCGTCGCACTCGGTGCCCACCAACTCCACGAGGGCGAGCGGGTGCGCGTGCTCGACGTGTCCGGCGCGGATGCAACCAAGTCCGCGGTGACGCCGGGTGGCAAGGGCGGTGCGGATGTCGCGGGGGCCGCACGATGAGCGGGTTCAATCTCTCGGCGCTCGCGGTGCGCGAGCGTTCGGTGACCTTGTTTTTGATTGTCGCCATTTCCTTTGCCGGGCTGTTTGCGTTCCTGCACCTGGGCCGCGCCGAGGATCCGAGCTTTACCGTCAAGGTCCTCACGGTTGTTACCGCCTGGCCGGGCGCCACGGCCCGCGAGATGCAAGACCAGGTCGCGGAGCCACTGGAAAAACGCCTCCAGGAGCTTAAGTGGTACGACCGCAGCGAGACCTTCACCAGGCCAGGGCTCGCCTTCACCACGTTGACGCTGCGGGATGACACGCCGCCCGCCGACGTGCCCGAGGAGTTTTACCAGGCGAGAAAGAAGCTCGGTGACGAGGCGGCAAAACTGCCCCCGGGCGTTATCGGCCCCTTGGTCAACGACGAATACGCCGATGTGACTTTCGCGCTCTATGCATTGAAGGCAAAAGGTGAACCACACCGCGCGCTGGTCCGTGAGGCCGAGACGCTCCGCCAGAGGCTCTTGCACGTGGCCGGCGTGAAGAAGGTCAACATCATCGGCGAACGGCCCGAACGCATCTACGTCGAGTTCTCGCACGAGCGCCTGGCTACTCTCGGTATCGCCCCGTCCGCCGTGTTCTCCGCGCTCAACGCCCAGAACCTGTTGACCCCTGCCGGTTCGATCGACACGGCGGGCCCCCAGGTTGTCGTTCGCCTCGATGGCGCGTTCGATTCGCTTGACCGTATCGCGCAGACGCCCGTGGTGAGCAATGGGCGCGCGCTTCGTTTGTCGGACATTGCGACCGTCCGGCGCGGTTACGAAGACCCCGCCACCTTCCTCATCCGCAACCAGGGCGAACCGGCGATCGTCCTTGGCGTGGTGATGAAAGATCGTTACAACGGCCTGGAACTCGGCAAGGCACTCGAGCACGAGGCGGCCGACATCGCCCGCGAATTGCCGGTTGGGCTGTCATTTACGAAAATCACCGACCAGGCGGTCAACATCGCCGAAGCGTACGACGAGTTCATGCTCAAGTTCTTCGTCGCACTCGCCGTGGTCATCGCCGTCAGCCTCGTGAGTCTCGGCTTTCGTGTCGGCATCGTGGTCGCCGCTGCCGTTCCCCTGACTCTTGCGGGCGTCTTCGTCATCATGCTCGCGACCGGGCGTGACTTCGATCGAATCACCCTCGGTGCGCTCATCCTGTCGCTTGGTCTTCTGGTCGACGACGCGATCATCATCATCGAGACCATCGTGGTGAAGATGGAAGAAGGGCGTGACCGGGTGACGGCGGCAACCTATGCCTGGGGGCACACCGCGGCGCCGATGCTCGCGGGTACGCTGGTGACGGCCATCGGGCTCATGCCGGTGGGTTTTGCAAAGTCGAGCGCCGGTGAATACGCCGGCAACATTTTCTGGGTGGTGATGTTCTCGCTGCTCACTTCCTGGCTCGTCGCCGTGGTGTTCACGCCCTATCTCGGCGTCAAGCTGCTGCCGGACATCAAGCCGGTGCACGGTGGGCATGCGGCTATTTATGGCACGCCGAGGTACAGGAAGCTTCGAGGCCTCATCGCATGGGCGGTCCGTGGCAAATGGTTTATCGCAGGCTCGACGGTGGGATTGTTCATCGTTGCCGTCTTCGGCATGGGCTTTGTCAAGAACCAGTTCTTCCCGGCATCCGACCGTCCCGAAGTGCTCATCGAAATCCAGTTGCCCGAAGGAAGCTCGATCAACGCGACGACGAAGGCGGTGACCGAGGTCGAGGCCTGGCTTCGCAAGCAGCCCGAAGCCAAGATCGTCACCAGCTACATCGGGCAGGGCGCGCCACGCTTTTACCTTGCCATCGCACCCGAGCTTCCGGACCCGTCGTTCGCCAAGATCGTTGTGCTGACGGACAACGAACAAACCCGTGACGTTCTCAAACGGCGGGTGTGGGAGGCTGCGCAGAATGGGCTCGCATCCGAAGCGCGTGTCCGTGCAACCCAGATCGTCTTCGGCCCGTATTCGCCGTTCCCGGTCGCTTTCCGTGTTTCCGGCCCGGACGAGGAAAAAGTGCGCAGCATTGCTGCCGACGTGAAAAACGTCATGCTCAAGAACCCGGCGATGCGCACGGTAAACACCGACTGGGGTGAGCGTGTGCCGACGGTCCATTTCGTGCTCGACCAGGACCGTCTCAATGCCCTCGGGTTGACGTCGCAGGATGCCGCGAGCCAGCTGCAATTTTTCCTTACCGGTGCGACGGTCACGCGGGTACGCGAAGACATCCGCTCGGTCGACGTCGTGGCCCGGAGCTCAGGCGACGAGCGTCTCGATCCGGCGCTGCTTCAGGGATTCAGCCTCGTGTCGTCTTCGGGCAAGCGTATTCCGCTCGACCAGATCGGTCACAGCGAGGTGCGAATGGAAGATCCCATTCTTCGCAGGCGCGACCGCATGACGACGATCACCGTGCGTGGCGATATCGGCGAGGAGTTCCAGCCGCCGGATGTGTCGATGCAGCTGATCAGGGATCTGAAGCCGATGGTCGACACGTTGCCGGCCGGTTACCACATCGATACGGCTGCGGCGCTCGAGGAAGCCGGCAAGGCGAACAAGGCACTGGTAGCCGTGTTCCCGCTGATGCTCTTGCTGATGATGGTGGTCATCGTCTTCGAGGTGCGGTCCATCTCGGGCATGTTGATGATTCTGGCGACGGCTCCGCTGGCCCTGGTCGGCGTGGTGCCCACGCTCATCTTTTTTCACCAGCCGTTCGGCTTCAACGCCATCCTCGGGCTTATCGGCCTGGCGGGCATCATCATGCGTAACACACTCATCCTCATCGGGCAGATTCATACCAATCAACGCCAGGGCCTCGATCCCTACCACGCCGTGGTCGAAGCGACCGTACAACGCGCCCGTCCTGTCATCCTGACGGCGCTTGCGGCCGTGCTCGCCTTCATCCCGCTGACGTTCTCCGTCTTCTGGGGCTCGCTGGCGTTCACGCTGATTGGCGGGACCATCGGTGGAACGGTGCTGACCCTGTTGTTCCTCCCGGCGCTTTATGCGATCTGGTTTCGCATCCGGCCCGACCCGGACATCGACCCGACGGCCGTGCCGGCGATCGACCACGCGCCGACCGAAACGGTGTGAATGTGCAAGACCCGGTTCCCGACGAGCCGGGTCTATGTATGGCTGGGCGCGGCAAATCGTTGGGCACGAAAAAGGCACGGCCCTCGCGGGTCGTGCCTTTTTTCCTTGGACGGGGACGTCAGGCGGAGGCGTGGATCACGGCTGGCAGCTGGTCGACCCGCTCTTTCCATTCGAGGAGCGCCGTCAGCGCCGGGGGGACCGGAATGTTGGCGTAGTAGGCAAATAGCAGCCCGCCGAGGACGGTGGCGTCGGCCATCGAAAAGAAATCTCCGGCGACGTATGCCTTCTTTTGCAGGACACTATCGAAGTAGTGCATGCCCGCCAGCGCCTTTTCGCGGTGCATCTCACCCCAGTAGGTGCGACCTTCCCATTCGGGGTGCTTATACGGCTGCAAGGCTTCGCCCAGGCCGGGGGTCGCGTGGTGGAAGTAGATACCGATGGCGTCGATGAGTTCGGACTCGGCTCGCTTTTGCATCATGTGGACCACCGCCTTTTCGAGCGCGGTTTTTCCGGTCAGGATCGGGTTGCCGTCGAGGTTGTCTAGGTACTCGGTGATGGCCGTGCATTCGGAAATGTATGTGCCGTCATCAAGCTCGAGAACCGGCACGGTGCCGGTCGGATTGATGGCCAGGAACGGAGGCCGCTTGTGCTCCGCGCCGGGGAGGTCCACCGGGATGAAGTCGACCTTGTCGAGGAGACCCTTGGCTGCCAGGGCGACGCGGACGCGCAGGGGATTGGGAAAGCCGGGGATGTCATGGATCTTCATGGATTCACCTATCTATGGATAGATAGATGGTGCGACTTGCAATTCGGACTGTCAACCCCTATCAATCGATAGGTAAACAAGCTGGAGAGTCCCATCATGAACGCCGACACTCGCCAATCCATCCTCGCCGTCGCCCGCGGGATGGTGCAGGCCAATGGGTATGCCGCCCTGAGCTTTCGGGACATAGCGACGGCCGTCGGCATCAAGAGCGCGAGCGTCCATTACCACTTCCCGACGAAGGGCGCTCTCGGGGCTGAACTGGCGCGCCAGTACACGGCGGAGATGAGTGCGTACCTTGGTTCCCTCATCGATGAGGGAGTGGATTCGTCCACCTTCATGCGGCGCTACACGGATGTCTTTCGGGGCGCGCTGGCCAACGGGAACCGCATGTGCATGTGCGGCGTCATGGCCGCCGAACGTGGCGAGCTGCCGCCCGAAGTTCAGGAGGAAGTGGTCCGGTTTTCCGAGGCCAACATCGAATGGCTGACCAAGGCGCTTCAAGCAACAAAAGATCCCGCCGAGAAGAACGCAGGGGCGCGGGCACTCGCCATCTACGCGGCGGTCGAGGGTGCGCAGCTGGTCTCACGCGGATTCGACGATATTGCCCTTTACGACCGTGCGATCGAGGCCTACCAGAGGGCAGGCCTCATCCCGTAACGCGCTCAGGCCGTCGGTCCGAACAGCACCGACGCCTTTCCGGTGGTTCGCCCTCCCGAGTGGAGGGCTGATAGGGCTCGGTCGATGTCACCGACCGTTCCCCGCACCCTGGCTCCTGCATGCGGGCGGACTTTCCCTTGCTCATACCAGCGAACGGCGTGACGTAGTCCATCGGTCAGGTGCTCGCGGACGGCTGCAGAGGCGAATGCCTTGTCGGTGAAGTAGCGAAGGACATTGGCATTGATGTGCGAGGCACCCTTGCTCGCGAGGATGTCACCCACCGGGCTCTGTGTTTCCGCGACCCTTGTCGTCTTGCCTGGGCCGACGCCGAGAACGATCCATTTCCCGCCGGGTCGCACGGCGCGGGCACTCTGGACGAAGCTCGTTTCGCTGTAGGTTGAATCGAAGACCACATCGACACCCTGGCCACCGGTGAGGTCGAGAACACGAGCGGTCAGGTGGTCTTCGCGGTAATCGAGGACTTCCGATGCGCCGCCGGCCCGCGCGAGGGCGGTCGATTCTTCGCGGCCCGTACTCGTGATGACGACGCCTGCGCCCAGGGCGCTGGCGGCAATCTGTATGGCGAGGTGTCCAACACCACCGCCGCCACCTGGGATGAAGACGGTGTCATCCGGTTGCACGTGGCCGTGCAACCCTTCCCAGGCAGCTAGAAAAGCGACAGGGAGCATGCCCGCGTCTTCGATGCTCATCGCGTCCGGTATCTTGACCACGAGCCAGGTCCGGGCAAGTGCATAACCGACGGATCGGTCTGCCCAGCATCCTTCACGGGTCGGATCGAGCATGGCCATGACCCTGTCGCCGACGGAAAATTCCGCGACGCCCGGACCAGCGGCGACCACCACGCCTGCCGCATCGAATCCGAGCGGGGAGGGGACGACACGATTGAGGAAATTGATGTCAGCCAGCTTTCGTTCGAGGGGGTTGAGCGAGCTCGCATGTACCTCGATAAGCACCTCATCGACTCCGGGCGTGGGAACAGGGGTTTCGATGCGTTCAAGCGGGATGCCGACGGCGGTGGTGATACTGCCGACACCGGGAAATGACGTGGGGAGGAGCACGGGCGCATTCCTGTCGCGGATGTTTAAATTACGATCATACGCTTAATATTCGATCTTTCGATAGCGGTTTCTCTTGACATATGTGTATATGCACACAATCATATGGCCATGAAGAATCCTACCGGCCCCGATCTTTGCCACTGCCTCGCCGCTCGACGCCTCGCGCGCCATACATCACGTCTGTACGACCGGCATTTGGGCAAGGTGGGACTTTCCATTTCCCAGTTTTCGATCATCGCGCTCGTCGAACGCACACCCGGGATTTCCATCATGGAGCTGGCCGACGAGATGGTCATGGAGCGGACGACGACCGTCAGGGGTATCAAGCCGCTGCTCGATGGTGGCTATGTTCAGGCGGTCTCCATCGAAGGCAAGCGGGGCATCCACTACTCGCTGACCTCATCGGGCAAAAGGCTTCATGCCGAAGCGAAAGTGGCCTGGAAGAATGCCCAGGACGAGTTCGAGCGTGTGTCGGGCAAGAGGCGTGCCACCGGTGTTCGCAACGACATGTTGGATCTAGCCGGCATTCGCTGAGTTTCTTTGAACTAAATATGTGTAATTACACAAGTCATGAAGATGAAACCATTTCCGAGAATCGCCCCGCAGGGCCCGGTTGCCGAAGCGGATCGCGCCAGTGCGGTTGATTTCGTCAACCGCGTCAACTGGTGGTTCGAAACCTGGGACGTCGAGTCGATGATCGACGCGTTCACCCCCGACGCGGTTGCCTTCCATTTCCATGGAACCATCCGCAACCACGCAGGCATCCGCCACTTCTTCGAACACGATTACCCGTACCTCATTGCCGGCGTTGCGCGTGTCGCAGGCAACCATATCGTCGACAACGATGGGGACGGGGTCGTTGTCCGGTACCAGAACCTGCTGGTCCGTTACGTGGAACCGGAAGACGCACGCGCACTTGGCGCCGGCCAGATGGTGGAACGACAGAACGGCCTTCCCGGCATCTGGCTCTATTCACCCATGATGGACCGCCTTCGCCGTACTGCGGACGGCTGGAAGATCCACGAACGCTACATTGGTGGCACCACGACGAACGCGCTGCTTAGCCCTGCCGACCAAAGTGCGGTCGCGGCGGCCCCGTTCCTGCCTGAACTTCGTTGAGTTTGTAGTTGCAAGGTTGAGCAAGGGCGCGCAATCCATAGTTTGTTCCTATGGTTAGCTTCGGAAATATGTATTTCCCATGTAGCAGTGGCGCGCCTATCGTCCATCACGGCCGCTGTTCGCGCGGCTTCCCCTCAATGTACCAAGGTCCCATTCATGAGCAAGCTGACCACCGCGTTTGGCGCGCCCGTCGCCGACGACGACAACACCATGACCGCCGGCCCCCGCGGTCCGGCCCTTCTGCAAGACGTCTGGTTTCTCGAAAAACTCGCCCACTTCGATCGCGAAGTGATCCCGGAGCGGCGTATGCACGCCAAGGGCGCGGGTGCTTTCGGCACCTTCACCGTCACCCATGACATCACGAAGTACACGCGGGCGCGGATTTTCTCGGAAGTGGGCAAGAAGACCGAGATGATGGCCCGCTTTTCGACCGTGGCCGGTGAGCGTGGTGCGGCGGATGCCGAACGCGACATCCGCGGTTTCGCACTGAAATTTTACACCGAGGAAGGAAACTGGGACCTGGTGGGCAACAACACGCCGGTGTTTTTCATCAGGGATCCGCTGAAGTTCCCTGACCTGAACCACGCCGTCAAGCGCGATCCGCGAACGGGCATGCGCAGTGCGGAGAACAACTGGGATTACTGGACGCTTCTTCCTGAAGCATTGCATCAGGTGACCATCGTCATGAGCGACCGGGGCGTTCCGAAGTCGTTTCGCCATATGCACGGCTTCGGCTCCCACACCTACAGCTTCATCAACGCGAGCAACGAACGGTTCTGGGTAAAGTTCACGTTCAAGACCCAGCAGGGCATAGAGAACCTCACGGATGACGAGGCGGGTCAGGTCGTGGGGAAGGATCGAGAGAGCAACCAGCGCGACTTGTTCGAAGCCGTCGAGCGCGGGGACTTTCCAAGATGGACGCTCTACGTCCAGATCATGCCGGAGGCGGAAGCAGCCGGCACTCCTTACAACCCGTTCGACCTGACCAAGGTCTGGCCACATGGCGACTATCCACTTCTTGAAGTGGGCTATTTCGAGCTCAACCGGAATCCGGAGAATTACTTCCAGGACATCGAGCAGGCAGCGTTCGCGCCGGCCGTGATTGTCCCGGGCATCGGCTTTTCCCCGGACAAGATGCTGCAGGGGCGCCTGTTTTCGTACGGTGATACTCAGCGATATCGCCTTGGGGTGAACTACGGGCAGATTCCGGTCAATGCGCCAAAGTGCCCGGTCCATAGCTACCATCGGGACGGCGCCATGCGCCTGGACGGCAATGGTGGGAGGTCGGCGCATTACTCTCCCAACAGCAAGGGAACGTTACAGGCGCAGCCGGACTTCTCCGAGCCGCCGCTTGACCTTGGCGATGCGGTGGCCAAACGGTGGAATCACCGCGAGGACACCGATTACTTCAGCCAGCCGCGAAAGCTCTTTGAATTATTCTCGCCTGAAGAGAGGCGACGCCTGTTCGACAACACGGCGCGAGCCATAAAGGGCGCGTCACAGCCGGTAGTCCAGCGCCACATCGACAACTGCACCATGTGCCACCCTGCCTATGGAGCGGGTGTCGCCGAAGCCATCGCCCGTCTGGGCTGATGAACCGGAAATCGTGACCCGGGTGGGGCTGGGCGATCACCCCAGCCCCACGCGCCGCGTGAACACGTTCGGATGGCCGCTCAGCCATAGCGCGATGTCCTGCAACACGTGCTGCGAGGGAAACACGCGGCCATAGCAGGTCAGGCCGATCGCCAGGGCGCCGCCGCCGAGCAGGGCGAGGCGCCACGGATCGGCGGACCTGGCGGGGGTGCCGCGAAACGTCAGTCCGCGCAGGAACCAGGTGACCACGGCGGTGCCGAGGATCGCGCCCAACCAGACTTCCGACGGGCTGTGCACTTTCAACACCAGGCGCGAGACAGCGACGGCCGCGCCCATGCATGCACCGAGCGCGATCATGGACAGGCGCTGTCGCCGTGTGCCGCCCAGGGAAAGGACGCCCGCGAGGCTGGGCCATACCAGGATGGCGAGTGCCGTGTGTCCGCTGAAGCCGGTGTAGTTCAGTCCGGGAGGCCCGATGCCCCAGGCCATGAAAAGCAGCTTGGAAAGCATCACGCCACCTCCGCATACCGCCGCGGCGATCACCCAGCGGCGTGCGTCGCGCCATCCTGGCGTGGGCAGCAGCAGGCAGATCGCGATCCATGCGATCAACGGCAGCAGCAATGCGCTGTCGCCGAAGCTGGTGATGGCGGTCCATATCGTCATGCGTCGCGTTCGATCCGTTTCATGTGCAGCGTATCCATCGTCTATGATGGCGTCTATGTTCCAGCGAATACTCATTGCCTGCGTGGGCAACATCTGCCGCAGTCCCACGGCGGAATACCTCTTGCGCCACCGCCTGGGCGAAGGCCGCGACGTGCAGATCGGCAGCGCCGGCCTCAGCGCCATGACGGGCTATCCCATGGACGAGACCGCGCTTCAATTGTTGCGGGAGCACGGCATCGACGGAGAGCCGCACCGGGCCCGCCAGTTGGATACGGCGCTCCTGCGCCAGGCCGACCTGATCCTCGCGATGGAGAAAAGCCATGTCGCCGCCATCGGCCGGATGGCGCCGGAGGTCAGCGGCAAGGTGTTCCTGCTGGACCGCTGGGTGGAGGGCAGGGACGTTCCCGACCCGTACCGCCAGCAGCGTCCCGCCTATGAACATGTCTACGGCCTGATCGACCGTGGCGTGGACAGTTGGTTGCGTTACCTCTAGTTACTCGCTGATCTTGCCAAGGTTCTTGTCGAACAGGTCGCTGTCGAGGTCGTTGGTCAGCGTATATAGCGTGTAACGCTTGTTCAGGCGCGCGCCACCGTCACGGATCAGCGGTTGCCAGAGCAGGGTGGCGCGGCTGCGCGACGAGTGTGGCAGCAGCATGTCGAACGGGATCGACACGTAGATGCCCTTGTCGAAGCTGCCTTCGCCATAGCCGGCACTGCCCGACTTGTTGGTGATCGTGGCGTAGGCGCCCATGCGCGCGCCGTTGGCGAACTCGCGCGACACGTCGATGGTGGTGCCCCAATCGCCGGCGAGATAGCGGCCCACGCTTACCGCCAGGGTCACGTTATGGAAGCCGGTATCCAGGTAACCGGTCGCCTGTCCGGTGATGATGTGGTACCGCCTGAACGAGAAGTCCTGGTCGAAGCCGCGCTGCTTCACCCAGTTCACGTCCGCGCCCACCGCCCAGCGTTCGCCGAAGGGACGGTACAGCACTTCGCCGCCGGCGCCGCCGTACATGCTCTCCAGCATGCCGGCGTAGGCCATGCCGTAGAGGTCCTGGCCCAGGCGATGCGTGCCGGTGAGCTGGAAGTTCGGCACGGTGAGATCGGAGCTGGTGAGGTACTGGCGAAGGTTCGTGCGCACGCGTGGGAGGTTGCTGGGCGCGTCGTACTTGAACTTGTCGTAGTTGTCGAAGAGATTGAGCGAGACGACACCGTCGAGCCAGAGGTTGCGGGTGAAATTGAACGTGCCCGAAGCCGCACCGTAAACCTGGTAGAGGACGAAGGCGTCCGGGCCGCCGAGGTTCTGCTGGTAGCCGAGCGAGAAGCCGCCGCTGAAGCGTTTCAGCGGCGCGCGATAGAGCACTTCTTCCTCGCGCGCCGTCACCGGGTCTTGCTCGATGCTACGGCGGAACGTGGGAAGGTCGATGCGATGGTCGAGCAGTTCGAGGAAACGCGGCCGGTGCACGCTGGTTTCCACGGTCTTCAGGCCGTTGCGTTCGCTGGCCACGGTGAGCCAGTCGATGCTGCGATCCACGCGGTTGTCGATGATGCGCGTGGCGCGGCCGACACCCTCGGCGCTGTAGAAGAACCGATCCTGTTGGCCGTGGATCACCAGTTCCGAACCACGGCGGCCGATGCTGCTGACGTTGATGCCGGCATTGTCGCGCAAGGCGGTGGCCACCTCCGGCCAGTCGACCTGTTCCGGCGCCGTACGCGTCGCTGGATGGGTGGGGGTGTCGGGGGAGACCGGATTGGCCGAGGCCGGGCTGGCTGGCGGCGTTTCGACCGGCGTGGACTCGAAGGCGACTGGCTCCGGCTTGGGATCGTACGTCTTCGGCGGATCGACGTGGGTGGCGAGATTGCTATGCAGGTTGATCGCCGCGGTCGCCACCTCGCCGCGCTCGTATCCCAGCGTCAGGTCGACATTGCGATTCAGGCGGAACACGGCGCCCAGGTTGACCGGCCAGCGTTGCGGTTGATTGTTGTTCTGCGGTTGGTGCTTGTAGTCATTGCCATCGAGTTCCGCCTTCAAGAGCAGCCATTGCCAGGGCGAGCGGTACTCGATGCCGCCGAAGAAGCCCGGACGTCCACGGAAGAACTTGTTGGTGCTGAACTTGCCTGTGCCGGTGCCGCTGGTGGGCCGCGTTTCGAACCGGTCGCTGATGAAATTCAGCGGATTGGCGATGTCGCCGCGTGCCCCCATGTAGCCCCAGGCCAGGCCGAGGCTGAAATCGAATGGCCCGGCGCGCTTGCTGGTCACCACGTATTCGCTGGAGAACAGGCCCGTGCCACCGATGTCGCGCGCGCCCACCGCCACCGCGGGCAGCCATCGGCTTTCCTCCCAGATCCTTACCTTCGCGTCGATCGACTTGTCCTTGTATGTCTGGCTTCCACTGAGCGAACGCGGTCCGTACAGCCGGTTGCTGACATTGGTGTAACGGAAGGAAGCCTCCAGCCACGGCAGCGGCTGCATCGACACGTTGTAGTTGGTATACGGCGTGGTCCGGCTCAGGACGAAGCTGAATTCGCCTTCGCGCGCCATGCGCGCGGTCGGCGTCTGCAGCAGGCCGACGCCACCGAAGTCGCTCTGCGTATAAACCTCTTGCGCATGCAGGGCGGTGACTCCTCCTGCCCACAGGACGAAGCCGGCACGGCAGCAACCGTGCAATGCCGTTCGCGGCACGGCGAGCCGTGGCAGGCGTGGCGCGCGCATTACCGCGAACCCTCGTCACTCAGGAGCTGGGTCGCGATGAAATCGGCGACATCGCGGTTGAAGGTCTCGTCGGCCGCACCGGCGATCGCATGCCGGTCGAACGGCACGTAGATCCATGCGCCCGGCGCGAGCGGTCGCGGAATGTCGCGGTTCCACAAGGCGATGTTCTGGGCGAAGACCGCGCCATCGGGTTGCACGACGTAGATCAGGTCGGGGTCCGCGGCGGCGGAGGCAGGGCAGCCGGCAAGGTAACGCCGCGCATCCTGCAACGGGACGTGCGGCAGCCGGCATGGCTTGTCCACCGCGCCGACCACGCGGATGTCCACGGGGCGCCGCGGATAGAACAGGGTATCGCCCTCGTGCACCGGCCAGTCCCCGGCGGGCGTCACCCCGAGCCGGGCGGGGTCCAGCGTCACGCCGGTGCGGCGACCGGTGATCGGTAGCGCGGAGATCCAGGCCTGGAACGCCGCCGCCGCTTCGGCCAGGGGCACGTCCTCTCTGCCAAGGGCTTGCCGGCGGATGGCGCCGAGTTCGTAATCGACCCCGGCGCGAAGGCGCAACTGGTCGCGCCGCAACGCGGGCTGGAGCCACGCCGCGCCGAGGATATACGCCTCCGGATCGACCTTGGCCGCCACGGCCACGGCGGAAAGGCGTGCGTCGGAAGGATAGGCGGCCGAACCGGGCTGGCCTACCGCGCCCTGGGCGATGACCTGGATCGTCGCCGCCTGCGCCATCAGCGGAAGCACATGGGCGCACAGCAGCAAGCCAACCATGCGGGCGGCGCGATTCACGACGCATCCTCCCGGTAGGGCCGCAACTGGATCAGCTCGAGCGGAACGCCAGGAGCGATGTACTGCCTGCTTTTCCAGATGAAGCCGTCGGAGGGGTCCACCCAGTACCGGTTGGTCATGTGCGCGCCGTGGCCGGGCACGCTGAGTTGTTCATCGATGCGGCGCAAATGACGGACGGTGCCGAGGATCTCCACGTCCTCCAGCGCCTTCGGTTCGAGATGGGCCTGCACGACCACGCCGTATCGATAACCTGGCGACCAGTCCATGCGCCGCGTGTAGTCGAGCGGCCCGTTCAACCGTTGCAGCCCTGTCGCGAAGGGATTGCCGGAAGGGAAGGCCGAATCGTCGAGGTCCTGCGGCAGGCCGACGGTCTTCACCACCACCCCGTCGCGGGTGAACACGATGTCGTTGCCGGTGCCGTACCAGCCCAGTTGCCCGTTGCCGGTGCTGGCGAGGACGAGGATGGCCTCGCCCTCCGGCCCATTCACCTGGAGCTGGAAGTACGGCGTGGCGGCGACCGATGCCGCCGTCGGCTCGACCTTTTCGCCTCGCAACGCGAGGCGAACCGCCTCCAGGCTGCCCCGCGATACGGACGAACAGCCACCTGCAACCGCCAGCACCAGAGCCAGTCCGCCGAGGGAAAGGTATCGCAGCGCGAACACCGTGCCCTTCAGCGCTGCAGCGAACGGCCGCGGCCGATGCCGTAATAGGCGATGCCGGCGTCCTCGACCACGCGCGGATCATAAAGATTGCGGCCGTCGAAGATCGCCGGGGCTTTCAGCGCGGCCTTGATGCGTGCGAAGTCCGGGCTGCGGAAGGCTTTCCATTCCGTGACCAGGGCGAGCACATCGGCGCCTTGCAGGGTGTCGTACGCGTTGTCGCAAAGGACGAGGTCGTCGCGTTCGCCGTAGATACGCGTCGTTTCCGCGCGTGCCTCCGGATCGTAGGCGCGCACCTTGGCGCCGGCTTCCCACAACGCTTCCATCAGGCGGCGGCTCGGTGCCTCGCGCATGTCGTCGGTGTTGGGCTTGAAGGCCAGGCCCCACAGCGCGACTGTCTTGCCCGCCACGTCGCCATCGAAATGTTTCTGTATCTGCGCGAACAGGCGGGTCTTCTGTTGGGCATTGACCGCCTCGACCATGCCGAGCAGGCGCGCGTCGTAACCGTGGCCACGTGCGATACGTTCCAGTGCCTGCACGTCCTTCGGGAAACAGGAGCCGCCGTAGCCGGCGCCCGGGTAGATGAAGTGGTAACCGATGCGTGGGTCGGCACCGATACCCTGGCGGACCAGTTCGACATCGGCGCCGACGCGCTCGGCGATGTTGGCGATCTCGTTCATGAAGCTGATCTTGGTCGCCAGCATCGCGTTCGCGGCGTACTTGGTCAGTTCGGCCGACCGTTCGTCCATCACCACCATGCGATCGTGATTGCGGTTGAAGGGTGCGTACAACTTGCGCAGGCGAGCCACGGCGCGCTCGCTGGACGAGCCGACGACGATGCGGTCGGGCCGCAGGCAGTCCTCCACCGCGTCGCCTTCCTTCAGGAATTCGGGATTGGAGACCACGTCGAAATCGACCGCCGCACCGCGTTCACCCAACACGTCATCGATCGCCTTGCGCACACGGTCGGCCGTGCCGACCGGTACCGTGGACTTGTTGACGACCACCGCATAGCGGTCGAGGTGCTCGCCGATGGTGCGCGCCACGCTCAGCACGTATTTCATGTCGGCGCTGCCGTCCTCGTCCGGCGGCGTGCCCACCGCGATGAAGATGAGTTCGCCGTGTGCGATCGCCGGTGCGGGATCGGTGGTGAAATCCAGCTGGCCCGACGCATAGTTGCGTTTGACGATCGGTTCCAGGCCCGGTTCGAAGATGGGGATAACGCCGTTGCGAAGCCCATCGACCTTGGCCTGGTCGACATCGACGCAAACCACATGGTTGCCCATTTCCGCGAGGCAGGCGCCCGTGACCAGCCCAACATAACCGGTGCCGAAAATAGTGACCTTCATTTGTATCGCCTGTTTAGCAAGAAAATGTGGAGCCAGCCGCCTCTGTCAAAGCTGGCGATCGCGATCCAGGTTGTACTGGGCGTTGGCCGCGTTGCTGATCAGGCCGGACAGTGGAAGCAGCTGACTGATGAAACGGTTCCAGCGGGTGATCCCGGCGGGCCCGACGAAGACGACGTCGCCTGGCTTGACCGAGAACTTCGACGCCACCGCGAAGGCGGACGGCGAGGTGTTGTCGAGCTGGTAGATGGTCGCGGGCGCCTTTTCCATGTCCTCGACACCGCGGATCACATAGACGGCCTTGCCCTTGGCGCTGGTCTGGTTGAGGCCGCCCGCGCGACCCAGGGCCTGGGTGAGGCTGAGGTCGCTGGTCTTGAACGAGATGGCCTGTGGACGCAGCACCTCGCCGATCACGTACGCCTCGTGGCGGTCGTTGTAGGGCAGGTAGATGCTGTCGCCACCCTTCAGGTAGATGTCCTGCGGACCCTGCTGCGCATGCGACAGCGCGTCGAGGTCGAGGTGGTATTCGCGGTTGTCGCGGCGTAGCACGACATCGGAGAGGTCGGCCAGCTGCGCGTTGACGCCAGCGGCGCCTACCGCTTGCGCGAGCGTCAGCGGCGTCACCGTGATGTCCTGGGGGTCGGTCTTCACGAAGGCTCCGCCGAGCGTGACCTTCTGGCTCGCGTAGCTGACGATGCTGATGTCGACCTGTGGTTTCTCCACATACTTGGTCAGGCGATCGGTGATCGCCATGCGGAGTTCTTCCACGGTCAGGCCCGAGGCGTGGAGCAGGCCGACATACGGGTAGAACAGCGTCCCGTCGGGGCGCACCAGGCGGCCGTTCGCGGCCGTCTGCTGTTGCGAGCCCGCGGGCGACGTCAGCTCCGGGTGCTCCCATACGGTGATGTAGAGCGAATCTCCGGGGCCGATGCGATAGGAATCGGGCCGATAGGATGTCAGGGCGGGATCGATACCGGGCGTGACCGTGCTGGCACGGTCCATGGCGATCAGCTTGGGCGTGATGGGTACCAGCTGGTAGCGGCTGCCTGTCGCGCTTTCCTTGTCATTCAACTCCCCGGTTTTCATGTGCTGGCCGGGTGCGAGGATGCATGCGTGCAGTAACAGACAGCACCCGGCCAGACCGAGAGTCGGCAGGAACTTCATCGTTTACGGGATCCTTCAATCGAGGCGCCGCATGGCGAGACGCCGTCGACGTACTTAAACCGATCCATTATTAACGGTACTGGAACGTGATTGGACATTTAGACGTCCAGACTGTCGTTCAGGAAGATCAATGCGTTCCTCCTGTTCCGCCGGTGCCACCGGTTCCGCCCGTGCCGCCGGTACCTCCCGTGCCACCCGTGCCGTCGTTGCCGGTGCCGTTGGTGTCGTTCGCCGTGGCACCTGCCGCGGCTGCGACAGCGGCCGCGCCAGGGCCGACACGCACGGGCGTGAGGGCGCCCTTAGAGGCCTGACGTGCCTGGTTCGGTGTCGCTACACGCGGGTTTTGCGGGCTGTTTTGCGCGTTGTTCGACGGATTGGCTTCATTGGCCTGTCGCTGGCTCTGCGCCCATAGCGGTGCCGCGATGGCAAGAATGGTGCATGCAAAAAGTAAGCGTCTCACTGGCGTGTTCTCCGTGCGAGGGGAAGTGTGCGTACCACGTGCATGTACGCGTTCATGAACACATTCATGAATGAGCGCGAGTGCGCGCAGTACGCATTGCATTCACTGCCATCCCTCGTCGATGGTCAAGGCAATCAGCTGAACAGCTGTTTCCGGCAACTGTTTTTGTGACACGCCCCGCAGAATCGACGCTGTCGGATTGCCCGCATTTTCGTCGCGATGCAGCATGCATCATCGCAACAAGCAAGTTCGAACACTTTCAGGCCGGACCCGGCGTTCAACGGGGTTCGGTCGAAAACGTGTTGGGCCATCCGGATTCCTAGGAACAGGACATGGCGGCCCTACAGGGGGCACGTACCTGGGCACGCCGGCATGGCCGGTCGTTGTCGCGTCGGCAGAGGGTACATGTCATGCAACTGACAAAATTCAATGCGTTACTGGATCTTGAGCTTCGTGCCGCCGATCCCCTTTGCGTGATCGGTGCGGCCTATCTGGCCTACTTCGTCCGTTTCGATACGTTAAGCATGAGCAGCGTATATGCTGTCGCGCTGATTATTCTGCTGCTCATGACGCTGGCGGCCTCGATCGTCTTCAAGGTCTACGAGCAGCCTCTCGGCGAGCGCCCCGTAAGCCAATTCTTGTGCATAGCAGCATCGTGGACCAGCGCGTTCGCGGGCATGATCGCGCTCGGTTATCTGCTCAAGGTCGGCGAGCTTTACTCGCGTGGATGGGTATCGCTGACGTTCGTGCTGGGCCTAGTATTGATGGCATCGGTACGACTCGTCGCGGTGCTTTCGTTGCGTTACCTGCGCCATCGCGGCATCGGCATGAAGCGCTGCCTGCTCATCGGCGCCACCGAGGCGGGCATCCACATGGTTCGCCAGGTCGAGGACAACCTCGGCCTCGGCATGAAGATCACCGCATACGTCAAGACCAGCCACGACCACGGCGTTCCGCCTGGCGTGCCGTTGGCCGGTTCGCTCCTGCATCTCGACGAGATCCTCGATCGTGGTGAGTGGGACCAAGTGCTTGTCGCCTTGCCCGTGAGTGCGAACCGCGCGATCAGCTACGTGCTCGATCGCATGGACGAGCGCGTGCTGACGGTGAAGTTCGTCCCGGACTTGCTGGGCAGGCAGTTGATCAATCACCGCATGGAAGACTGCGCGGGCGTGCCCTTGGTCACGCTTCGCGAGAGCCCCTTGCATGGGCATGCGTGGATCCTGAAGGCGATCGAGGATCGCATCATCGCCGGCGCCATCCTGCTGATGATCAGCCCGCTGATGTTGTTCCTCGCGATCGGCGTGAAGCTGTCCAGCCCCGGTCCGGTGCTCTACCGGCAGGTCCGCGTCGGCCTGGACGGCAAGGAATTCGAGATGCTGAAGTTCCGTTCCATGCCCGTGGACATGGAGAAGAACAAGAGCGTCCAGTGGGGCAATGCGCAGAGCAAGACGACCACGCGCTTCGGCCGCTTCATCCGGCAAACCAGCCTCGACGAGCTGCCCCAGTTCATCAACGTGCTCCGCGGCGACATGTCCATCGTGGGCCCACGCCCCGAACGACCCATGTTCGTCGAGAAATTCAAGGGCGAGATCGCCGGCTACATGCACAAGCACCTGGTCAAGGCCGGCATCACGGGATGGGCGCAGATCAACGGGTGGCGCGGCGATACCGACCTGGTGAAGCGCATCGAGTACGACCTCTACTACATCAACCACTGGTCGCTGGCGTTCGATCTTCGCATCATCTTCCTGACCATCTTCAAGGGCTTCATCCATAGCGAGGCGGGCGCATCGGTGCCGCTTCCGGCCGGTCCCTCGATGCCCGCGGCCACGGCCAATACGGCCAGTGAAGAAGCGGGCTAGGGACGCAGGCCGATCGCCTTCCCCCATCATTCAATCGCGAACTGAGGCAATCTTTGAAGTTTCTGATCTGTGGCGGCGCGGGATACGTGGGTTCGCACATGGTGCGATACCTGGTCGCGAACGGGCACGAGGTGGTCGTCTATGACGACCTTTCGACGGGCCACCGTGAAGCGGTGGATGCCGACGTGCCGTTCGTCCATGGCGATATCGGCGACGCGGTGACCCTGTGGCGTTTGTTCGCCACGCACACGTTCGACGCGGTGATCCATTTCTGCGCCCGGTCCCTGGTCGGCGAGTCGGTCATCGATCCTTACCAGTACTACCGGAACAACGTGGGCAACACCCTGGTGCTCCTGGCCGCCATGCGCGAAGCCGGTATCCAGCGCCTGGTCTTTTCCTCGACGGCGGCGGTGTTCGGGCATCCCAGGAGCGACACCATCGACGAGTCGCATCCCACCGATCCCATCAACCCGTACGGCCAGAGCAAGCTGATGATCGAGCGCGTGCTGGGCGACGCGGCCCGCGCATACGGCCTGCGTTCGGTGGCGCTGCGTTACTTCAACGCAGCCGGTGCCGACCCGTCGGCTTCCATCGGAGAGGCGCACCATCCCGAGACCCACCTCATTCCCAACGTGTTGAAGGCCGTGCTCGGCCAGAGCGCCGCCCTGAAGGTATTCGGCGATGATTACGACACGCGTGACGGCACCTGCGTGCGCGACTACGTCCACGTGAACGATCTCGCCTCGGCCCATTTGCTGGCCGTGCAGTTCCTCGAGGAGAACGAGGGCGCGTTCACGTTCAACCTCGGCAACGGCGAAGGCTTCAGCGTACGTGAGGTGATCGCCGCCGCCGAACGCGTCACGGGAAGGCCGGTGCCGCACGCGTTCGCTCCTCGCCGTCCCGGTGACCCCGCGACGCTGGTCGCATCCAGCCTGCAAGCCCGGCAGCGCCTTGGCTGGCAACCACGGATCACGGCGCTGGACGATATCCTTGCCAGCGCGTGGCAGTGGCACCTCCAGCCGCGCTTCTGATCGTGCAGGCCCAACCGAAAGTTCAGCTCGACTTCATCGATGCGCTGCGCGGCCTGGCGATCATCGGCGTGCTGCTCAGCCATGCGCAGCGCAATGTGGAAATCTACCAGGCGATGGGCCACCAGGCGCTGATGTCGCCGTGGCTGAGCCGTTATGCGGCACAGGGTGCACGCGGCGTGCAACTGTTCTTCGTGGTCAGCGCGCTGACCCTGTTCCTCTCGGCAGGCAAGCGCAGCCGGGAGGAGACGCCCTGGCTGAACTTCTACGTGCGAAGGGTGTTCCGTATCGCGCCGATGTTCTATCTCGCGTTCGGCGTGTATTGCCTGGTCCCCGTGTTGCTGAAAGGGCAGGCGCTGCCACCCCTGGGCACGGTGCTAGGCACGCTGAGCTTCACCAACGGATGGAGCCCGGCCTGGTTGCTGGGCGCCAACGACGTGGTCCCCGGCGGCTGGTCGATCGGCGTCGAGATGTCGTTCTACATCGTCTTTCCGCTGGTGTTCCTGGCCTTGCGCAGCTTCCCGCGCGCCCTGGCCGCGCTGGCGGTATGCTTGCTGCTCGCGGTACTCACGTGGCCCTGGCTGCTGAACCACCCGCCGATCGACGACGCGGAGCTGTGGCAGCGCTTCGCGTTCGTGTGGTTGCCCAACCAACTGCCGGTCTTCCTTTTCGGCATCTGCGCCTATTTCGTGATGTTCGGCCACGCAGGGAAGTTGTCGACGTTCTTCCGCGAGGGCGACCGGCGGCACAACGCATGCTGGTTCATGCTTTCCCTGGCCGTCCTGGCGCTGGTCCCCCAATGGTCGGACGATCCGCGGGCGGTGTTCCTGTACGCGGCGGCGTTCGCGCTGCTGGCCCTGTGTCTGTTTCGGCAGCCCTACCGTTGGCTGGTGAATCGTCCGCTGCAGCACATCGGCAAGATCAGCTTCAGCGGTTACCTGACGCACTTCTTCATGCTGCAGGTGGCGCGCAAGGCGCTGGCGGCGGTGCACGCAGGCGACCGCCTGAGCCCCGATCTCTACTTCCTGGCCACGGCCGTGCTCGCGTTGGCGGGTACGGTTCTGGTGTCGAGCGTGACCTATCGCTTCGTGGAAGTACCGGGCCAGGCACTGGGCAAGCGTGTCATCGAGATGCTGGCGGCGCGCCGTGCGCGTGACGCCCGCTCGGCGGAAGGCGCCGCGGGCTGATTCGACCGCTCAACCGGCCGATCGGCCGATCGAGTCGAGTCGGCTCAGGCCAGCCGCGCGATGAGATCCAGCGCGTTGGGTACGGGCTTGCCGTTGGCGAAGCATTCCTTGACCAGTGCGTTGACCTGGGCGAGCGACGGGCGGTGTGTCCTGAAGCGGTCCAGCATGGCGTCGTCGGCCTTGGCGAAGGACGTGCCGCCGCCTTTGCCGGCGTAGAAGTGGTTCTCGCCGAGCTTCGTCTGCGTCGCCAGTTGCATCTCCACGCCGGGGGTACGTGGCGCCACGACGATGTTGTCGTGGATGGCCGTGCTGTTCGGGACACCTTTCCAGCTGGTCGCCTTGAACACGGTGACCTCGGCGTCGGCGATGGGCTTCTGCGGAATGATGATGATGTTGTTGTAGATCTGGCTGCCATCCACCGGGCCCGAGATGCGCAGGGAAGCACTGCCGGTCTTGCGCAGGGCGTCGTTGATGCTCACGTTGAAGCGCACGATCGTTCCGGTATTGCCGATCTTGTCGCCGTCACGGCCGTCGTTGCAGACCAGGGCCATGCCGCCGGCGTTGTCGTGGCTGTAGTTGTACTGGATCACCGTATTGCGGCAGCGGAAATCGGCGTCGTAACCCTGGCCGTCGGCATAGGCCTTGTGGTCGCTGACCTCGTTGTACTGGATCAGGGTGTTGTCGCAGTCGAACGGCCAGATGCCGGCGGCCGCCTCGCCGCGGGGCAACTCGCCGCAGCGGCTCACGGTGTTGCGTTCCACCAGGGCGCCGTCGCAGCCCTTGACCAGGATGCAATCGCCAGGCACTTCGCTGATGCGATTCCCACGCACGATCACCCCCGTGGCCAGGCCGCCTGTGCGGTTGCCGGCGGCGAGGAAGAGGATGCCGTCGCGCTGGCTGCGCTCGATCGTGTTGTCGACGATCTTGAGGTCCTGGTATCGCGTGGGGCGGCCCGTGCCCTTCGCCTCGACCAGGATGGCGCTGCCACCGCCTTGCTGCTTGAGTGGCGATCCGTTGACGTCGTGGATGTGCAGGCCTTGCAGCACGATGCCATGGGCGATGCCGAAGTCCTGGTGGAACAGGTGCACGCCGGTGCGGCGGGCACCCGGCTGCGGGCCCTGGTTGGAGATGGCCAGGTTGCGCAAGGTCCAGTACTCGACGTTCTGCAGGCGCACGGTGGAGGGCGCGCGGCCGTCCGCATGCAGATGAGGCGGCGCGCCCTCGCCGTAACCGTCGACGACGATGGGCGCTCCGTCGCGGCCCGAGCCTTTCGGCTGGAAGACACCGGGATAGTCTCCACCACGCTTGAACAGGATCTTGTCGCCGGGGCCGAAACTGGCCTGGTTGAGCCTGTCCAGGCTCCGCCAGGCCTGGGCGGGACTGGCGCCGTCGTGCCGGTCGTTTCCCGCCGTGCCGTCGACGTAGTAGCTCTTGCCGCCGGCGCTGGTTGCGCCAAGGACGTCGCCCAGCGGCAGGGTGGCGAGGGCGGCCCCCGCCCACAGCGACCGGCAAAGAAAAGTTCGACGATGCATGCGGTACCTCCGGCGTCAGCGACGCTCGCTCAATGAATAGCGGTAGACGCCACCATGCTTCCTGAGCATGTAGGCGAAACCGGCGAGGTGCTTGATGGTGAGCTTCGAGAATTTGCGCGTGCGCCGCTTGTAGTCGTGCACGATGGAGATCTTCCGGCTGTAGTAGTTGCGCAGACCCATCTTGCGCGTGCGCACGCAGAACTCCGCGTCTTCCGGTCCGAAGAAGATCCGGTCGTCGTAACCCATCAGGAGTGCCGCGACGTCCTTGGTGAAGGTCTGGTTGGCACCCAGCACGTAGTCGACCTCGAGAGGGTCGTTGCTATCGTCGAAGCGCGTATCGAGCATCAGGTGCCGCTCCAGTTCACGCTTGACGAAGCCGAGCTGGCGGCTGATGGGGATGCGCGCGGCGATCGGCTGGTAGAAACGCGGGAACCGCCGGGTCGAATCCTGGCGGGTACGGTCGACGTTGAGCAGCTGGAAGCCGACCACGCCGGCGTCGGGATGCGCCTGGAAGAACGCATCGACGATGGCGCCCGGGTCTTCCGTCAGGAAAATGGTGTCGTTGTCCAGGGTCATGCAGTACTTGCCGCGTGCCAGGAACAGCCCGCGATTGCGCGCCGGTCCCACGCCGAAGTTGCGATCCAGCGGGAAGTAGCGGATCCGCGGCAGGGTGGCGACGAACTCGGCGCTGCCATCGCGAGAGCCATTGTCGACGACGATCACCTCGTCGCGTTCGAAGTCCACCTTGTCCATCAGCGAGAGCAGGCAGCGTTCGAGGTTCTCCCGTTCGTTCCAGGTGATGATGATGATCGACAATCTCACGTCGTCGGCGCTCATGACGATGCTCCAGCGGGGGGCGTGGTGGGGGAAGAACGATCGGTGCTGCCGCGCAGCGAGGAAGGGGTGATGACTTCGTTGGCTCTCACCACGAAGTTGTCCGGAATCACCACGGGGCCGAAAATGCACGCGCCCGTGCCGATGATGACGTTGTCGCCGATGATCGGCGTGCCGTCGCCCGGCCAGCGGTTGCCGATGCACACGCGGGCGTACATCGTGCAGTTGGCGCCTATCGTGGTCTTGCCGTTCACGATGATGCCGAAGGCGTGGTAGATCACCAGGCCCGGGCCGATCGTGGCGGTGGTCGGCAGGTAGCACTTGAAGACGAACTCGGCGACCTTCTCCAGCACGCGCAACGGGGTGTGCAGGGGCGTACCCCGGGCCGTGGCGATCAGGCGGTAGCAGAGGATCACCCAGAAGGACTGGTCGAGCATCCACCACAGCATGCCCCGGTAGCCGGGCAGGGAACGGAGGCGGCGGACGTCGGCGCGGAAATCGTTAAGCATGGGTCGGGTCCGGATGGGGCGGCGGCAGCGGGGATGCCTTCCGGGCGGCGGCGTCGATGCGTGCCTGGGCGCGCCGGGCGTCGGTGCGCGCATAGAACATGCCGACGAAGAACCAGAAATAGGCCTCGTACCCGCTGAATTCGATGAAGGCCAGCATCAGGTAACAGAGCAGGAAGGCCTTGATGTTGCGTTGCTGTCCTTCGGTCGGTCGCAACAGGATGTGCAGCACCAGCGCCAGGAACAGCAACAGCGACTGCACGCCACCTTCGAGCAGGAATTGCAGGTAGATGTTATGGACGTTGTTCTCGACGAAGGTCAGGCCGGATATCTGCTCCATCAACGGCACGCCGTTGCCCACGCCATAGCCCAGCAGGTTCTGCTCCAGCGCGGCGGCGGCACTGTTCCAGAGCGCGAGACGGCCCACGTTCTTGTGTTCGAGTTGCGTCTCGGCCTGGAGGTTGAAGCGATCCAGCACGGGGATGTCGATGACCGACGACAGCACCAGGCCGCCGATCAGCACCATCATGGCGATGCCGAGGAAGGTGTACAGGTAGTAGTGACGGGTCTTGCGCGTGCGATAGGCGGCGATGCCGATGGATACCGCGGCACCGAGCAGGCCGGCGCGGGAAAGCATCATCCCGCTGGTGAGCAGGGCGATCCCCGCGGCGATCGGGTATACGCGGGTTCCGAGCAGGAGGATCGAGAGCAGGGCCAGCAGGCTGGCCTCGATGTTGCGCCCGCCCGTGGACATGTAGAGGATGCCCGAGGCTCCTTCGCTGCGGGCGTACACGGCGCCCAGTTGTCCTGCGTAGACGGCGTCGCGCAGGATGATGAAGACGATGCAGCAGCCGAGTATCCACACGAAGATCTTGCGCAGTTCCACGTCCTGCAATTTGCGGCCGAACACCACGCCCAGGAAATACGCCGCCGCCACGAACACGATCAGCGTGGAGCGCATGCCTCCGCCGTACGACGCCGCCGCGGCCAGGGACGTGCCCATCATCGTCGCGATGAAGGCCGTCGCCGGGTTCAGCTTGAGGTAGCGCACGGCCGGCAGGTAGAGCAGCGGCATCAACAGCAGCAGCACATGGTAGACATTGACGTGCGACTTGCTGCTCGTGCTGTGCGTCAAGGGCACTTGCACGAAGATCATGGCCATCAACGTGACCGCCGCGGCGCGGGTGCGGTTGATCAGCATGGGTGGACCTGGACGGTGGGGAACGGGGTCATGCGAGTCAGCCGATAGCCACGCCGAAGAACTTGTGCAGGAGTACCTTCAGGGTCGACTTGTATCCTCCCAGGGAAATATTGCGGGCGATCTCGACCAGGGATGGCCGCTGCCGGTTCATCACGTACTGGATATTGCGGTGGTTGCGCTGCTGGTCGGCGTTCATCAGCCGCGCGTGCTTGGCGATGAAGCGCTCGCTGCCCTCGGCGCGCCGGCTGGAATTACGGATACGTGCACGTGATCGGTCGTCGTCGACGAAGGAAAGCAGCTGCCGTGTGCACACGGCCGTGCCATAGCGGTCGGCGAGGCGGATCCACATGTCGTAGTCCTGCCACGAGGGCATCGACTCGTCGAAGCCACCCAGCTCGCGCATGCGCGACAGTTCGGTGAGCACCTGGTTGCCGGCGAGGTTCGCGTACAGGAGCTCCGGCAGCGTGAGTTTGTCCACCCTGGCCAGTTCCGCCTCGCTGAAACGGCGCTCGCGCAAGCGCTCGATCTGCGCCGGGGCCTGGAAATACTTGAAGCGGCTGCACGCGAACGACGGCGAATGGCGGCGATAAAGGTCCACCAGGCACGCGATGCGCTGCGGATGGAACAGGTCGTCGTCGTCCAGGCCGGTGACATAGGTGCCGATGGCTTGCTCGATGCAGCGATTGCGCGCACGGCATGCGCCCTGCGGCGTCTCGTTGCGCAGGTAGGTGAACTTGCCGGGGTAGCGGCGCGCGTAATCGGCCACCACCTCGGCGGTGTCGTCGGTGGAGGCTTCGTCGCAGATGAGGACCTCGATCTCCGGGTAAGTCTGGGCCAGTACGGAGTCGATCGCCCGGCGCAGCAGCGCCGAGCGATTGCGGGTAGGGATGTACACGCTCACCAGGGGTGTCATGTCGGCCTCGTTCCTTGGATGCGATGGGTCTGTGGATGCCGGTTCAGGAGCGTGTGCCGGGCTCGCCAGACCACCCAGAGCAGTGGCGGCGTCACCAGGGCCAGGCGTACCGCGCTGGCCTTCCAGTCGTCGCCCTGGTAGATGAAGACGGCCAACATCAGGAAGGCGTAGGGCACGAAGGTCTCCATCGTCCATGACTGGAAGAACTCACGCGCGGTGAGGCTGATGATCTTCGAGGAGAAGAAGTAGTACGACAGCACCGTGGCCAGCAGCTGGCTGATCGCCAGCGCCACCGCCATGACCTCGAGCGAACGCGACATCGCGCCGAGCACGCTTACCAGCAAGGTGATGCCACCGATCTTCAGGTTCCAGGCGAACTCGATATCCGAACGGCCCAGGCTCTGGCTGAGGGCTCCGATGAGCGAGCCGAGCGGGCGTAGCATGCCGAACAGCAGCATCAATGGAATGAGTTCGGCGACGCCGGTGTAGCGATGCCCGTAGAGGATCGTCACCGCGGGTGGCGCGAAGACCGCCAGCATGATGAATACGCCGCTGCTGAATACGGATACCCCGCGCAATCCCACCAGGTAAGCGTGGCGCAATGCCAGCGGATCGTCCTGGCGCGTCGCCAGCCGGGGCAGGGCGAGCCGTTGGACCACGGGCATGATCAGCTTGGTCGGTTGCAGCACCAGTTCCTTGGCGAGCGAATACACGCCGAGCGAGGCGAGGCCGAGAAACTTGCCGAGGATGATCTGGTCGGCCTGGCTGCGCAGCTGGTTGATGACCTGGGAGCCGAGCTGGAACGCGCCATAGCGCAGGGCCTGGCGGATGATCCCACGGTCGTAACCCCGGCCGGGATGCCAGTCGCGATCGGCCACGGCCAGGAAGCACGCCAGTCGTACCAGGCTGTTCACGATCATCGCGTACACGGCCGCCTCGATCGACGCGCCGAACTGGAGCACCAGCAGCAACAGGGTGCTCAGGCCGGACAGGCGCCCGATCACCTCGATCCGCGCCAGCCGGGGCAACTGGAAGGTCTTGATGAGGCTTGCCTGGTACTGCGCGGCCAATCCGAGCAGCACGAAATTGATCGTGGACAGCCGCAAGAGGTGACCCAGCACGTCCGAGCCATAGAAATAGGCCACGGCGAAGGAGATGCCGAACAGCACCACGGCGGACATGACGCCGAGCCCCGCGCTGATCATGTACAGCGACGTGCGCTCGTGGCGGGTGATGCTCTGCCGATGGATGAGGTAGCTGCTGAGCCCCATGTCCTGCAGCAAGGTGGCGATCGCGTTGACGACGTTGACGATCGCCAGCGCGCCCAGCAGGTGCGCGTCGACGTGATGGGCCAGCACCGCGATCTGCAGCAGCTGGCTCGCCGCGCTGACCACGGTCGAAGCGACGGTCCACAAGGCATCGCGTCTGGCGGAGGGCATCGGCACGTGCTCCTAGGCCAACTGGGCGGCGAGCTGGTCGTGCAACCGGCTCTGGTTGAAACGCGATTCCACGGTGGCGCGCGCGGTCGCCGCGATCGCCGGCAAGTCGTATTCGCCCCGCTGGATACGGGCGAGCTTGTCGGCCAGGGCGTCCACGTCGCGCTCGGGCACCAGCCAGCCCGACTGGCCGTCCTCGATCAATTCGGGAATGCCGCTGTGCACGGTGGACAGGCAGGGCACGCCACTGGCCATGGCCTCCATCAACGACACCGGAATGCCTTCCTGGTCGCCGTCCGCGGCGGTGACACTGGGCAGGGCGAATACGTCCGCCCGACGCAGCGCGGCCTGTACGTAGGCCTTGTCGCGACGGCCTCGAATGAAGATGCGCCGCTCGAGGCCGTGCCGCGCCACGAAGCGCTCCAGTTCCTGTTGCAGCGGGCCGTCGCCGACGACTTCCAGCTCGACCGGGACATCGCGCTTCGCGAGCCTTGCCACGGCTTCGCAGAGGTACGTCACGCCTTTCTTTTCCACCAGGCGTGCGACGCTGAGCACGCGCAACGGCCGTGACGGTGAAGGCGCGCTATCGGTGCGAGGCTGGAAACGGAAGCTGTCGAGGTCGACCCCCATGCGATGTACCTGGATCTTCTCCGGCGCGCAGCCCAGCGCTTCGAGCTTGCGTTGCCAGCGCGTGCTGATCGGCAGCATCCGCTCGCCGCTGGCGAACAGGCGCCGGTAGTCGTCGGCATGACGCGCGAGCACGCTGTGTCGTGACAGGTCATAGCCGTGGAACACCGTGTAGATCGGACCCTCGATCAGGCCCAGCGCGCGCAGGTTCGTCGCGAGCACGCCGGTGGGGCCGAAATGCGCGATGATCGCTCCCGCCTTGAGCGGCTCGCGCAGCCGCCGCACCGCGCCCGCAAGGACCAGCGACTTCGCCGCGTGGCCGTACAGGCGTACCGACAAGGCCCGGCGCACCCGTGCGCTCGGCAAGCCCGGAACCACGTGGCGAAGGCGCTGCAGCAGGATTTGCCAGCCGCTCGACGCGCTGGCGGAATGGTCGAAGATGAAGGTGGCGCGTTCCATCAATCCGCGTGTCGCCACGATGTCGCCGGGCGCCGGCGCGGGGCCGCGGCTGATGGCGAGGATGCGCACGTCGAAGCCGCGGTCGAGCAGGCCCACGATCTGGTCGATCACGAAGGTTTCCGAATACTTGGGAAACTCGGGAAGGACGAACAGGATCGTCATGGTCAGGGCCCTATCGCGAGCGTGGAGAGCAGCGACTCCCGCGCGAACGCCTTCTCGCGAGCCACGGCGGCGGCCACCCTGGGGCGCAGGGTCTCGTCGCCGAGCAGTTCCAGCACCTTGGCGCGCAGGCTGCCGTCGAGCAGGGACGGCACGGGCATCGCCAGGTCGTCCACGCCGAGGCGCTTCATGATGCCTTCGGACTTGTGCTCGTAGTTGAGCGCGACGGAAGGCGTGCCGAAGTTCATCGAGATGATCGCGCTGTGCAGGCGCGTGCCGATCGTCAGGACGCATGCGCCCAGCCTCTCGCCGAGTTCCACGTCGTTGAGTTCGTTCATCTCGACGTGGCAGGCCTCGGGGTGGCGCAGGCGCGCCCGCACCTTGAGCGCGATCATGCGGTCGTCCTTGGGATAGCCGTCGATCGCCGTGCAAGTGGAAAACGCGGCGATGCGATAACCCGCCTCGATCACCGCGTCGAGCAGTTCCGCGAAGGCGGTCTCGTACTGGGCCTGGGTCACGCCGAGCCGCTTGTCGAACGGCGCCAGTTCGCGGAAGGTGACGGCGACGGTAGGACGCGCGGTATCGACCGCCACCGGCTCGCCCGGGTGCACCAGCCACGCCGTGTCAGAGGCCCAGCGCACCTTGTCCTGGGGGATGTCGCTGTCCTGCATGTGCCGCGCGCTGACTTCCTCGCGCAAGGCCAGCGCATCCACCCGTGTCATCACGTCTTGCGAGACCTTGCGGAAGAACGCGTGCTGGAAGGGCCCGACGCTGTGCCCGATCAGGTAGGTGGGCCGTCCGGCGAGCAGGGCGCAGCTGACCTGGTCGTATTGGGTTGCGCCGTAGAGATCGACGAAGAACGAGCCGCCCACCTGGATCACCAGGTCGTACGCCTTCAGCGATTCGATGTACTCGCGGTGGCGCCGGGGAAGCGGCAGCCAGCGCGCCCACCAGCGGCGGTTGAGGTGTCCATGCAGCAGGCGTGGCACCAGCCTCCGCAGCAGCAGCGAACGGAGGGCGCCGAAACGCCGCTTGCCCGCTTCCTGGTAGTAGCTGTTCAACGTGTCGGTCAGCAGCGGCCGGCCGAGCAGGTACGCCGAGCTCACCGGAAAGCGGCTGGTGATGTCGATCCGGCTTTCCGGCAGCACGTCCTCCAGGCACTCCAGCAGGCCGCGCAGGATCGCGCAATCGCCACGATTGCCGCAGGTGTGGTTTCCGACGATCAGGATGCGCGCCATAGTCCTTGATTCATGCAGTGTCCCCTTGCTCATGGGACGGTTCAGGCCGGATCGGCCTTGTACTTGTAGTAGGCGTAGGTGGAGTAACCGGCGGCCCGGTGTTCCACGGCATTGAAGATCGCGCCCTTCAGGGAGACACCGTTCTGTTCGAAACGCTGCTTCGCCAAGGCCAGTTCACGCGCCTTGTTGAGCCCGAAGCGGGCGACCATCAGGCTCGTGCCGGCGTGGTGGCCGATCACGGCCGCGTCGGTGACCGCCAGGATCGGCGGCGTATCGATGATGATCAGGTCGTAGGCGGGTACCACCTCGGCGATGAACTGGGTGAAGTTCTCGTGCATCAGCAGTTCCGACGGATTGGGCGGCACGCGCCCGCGGCTGATGAAATCGATGTTGGCCAGCGGCCCCTTCCTCTTCACCGCGGCGACTTCCGCGCCGCCGACCAGGATGTCCGACAGGCCCTGTCCGGTTTCCATGCCGAGAAGGTGGTGCAAGGTGCCTCGGCGCATGTCGCCGTCGACCAGAAGGACGCGCTGTCCCGCCTGGGCGATCACCGCCGCCAGGTTCGCCGAGACGAAGGTCTTGCCAGCGAAGGGACTGGAGCCGGTGATCATCAGGATGTTGTTTTTCGCCTCCAGCCGCGCGAAATGCAGGCTGGTGCGCAGGCTGCGGATCGCCTCGACCGCGAGGTCGGCGGGATCGCTGATCGCCAGCAAGGGGCCACGGCCGCCGTGGCCGTGATGACCGTGGTGCGTCCGGGTCGAACGCGCGGTCTGGCCCTCGCTGAGCGGAACCGAGGCGTATACCGGAAGGCCGAGATCCTCGATGACCGCTGGATCCTCGATACCGCGGTTGAGTATCTGCCGGAGGAAGACGAAGGCGAGGGCGAGGAAACCACCCAGGAACGTCACGATGACGACGACCAGGGTCTTGCGTGGCTGCACCGGCTGGGTCTTGTCCACCGCCGAGGTATCCACGATGCGCACGTTGCCGACGGTGCCGGCGCGCGCGATGTCGAGTTGCTGCGCCTGGTTGAGCAGGCTGGTGTAGGTATTGCTGCTGACCTGCACGTCGCGATTGAGCTTGAGCAACTGCTGCTGCGTGTCGGGCAGGTCGCCGACCTGCTTCTGCATCTGTTCCTTCTGCGCCTGGAGCTGGCCCATCTGTTGCTGCAAGGCCTTGTACGCCGGATGGTCGTGGGTGAAACGGCGGTCGATGTCGGCTTCCTGCAGGTGCAGCTGCTGGATGTTGTTCTCCACCGCGACGATCTGGTCGAGCAGGCCCTTGGTCTGCATGCTGAGGTCGACGGAGTGCGACTGGGTCTGGAAGGCGTTCATCGCCGCCTGTGCCCGGTCGAGTTCCTGGCGCACCTTGGGCAACTGGTCCCTGACGAATTGCAGCTGGCTCGCGGCCTCGGCGGAATTGCGCTCCACGTTCTGGCGAACATAGGCGGTGGTGATGTGGTCGAGCACCTTCTGCGCGAGATCGGGATCGGCGTTGTTGTAGGTCAGGCCGATGATCCCGGAGTCCGTGCCTTGTTCCAACGCCACGACATCCGTCTGCAAGCGGCCGATGGTGGTCAGGGTCGGCTGCGTGACCACGTCGAAACGCGTCCCGGGATTGGCCGTGAGCCGCCTGATCTGCATCGTGATGCCGTTGGCGCGGACCAGCTGGCCGACGACGCCTTCGAGAAGGCGCTTGCCATCGTCGTTGTAGAGACCGAAGCGGTGGTCGTCACCGGCACGCAGTTCGAGTTTCTGGCCGACCATGTTGTCAGGCAGGTCGAGCTTGAAGATGTCCACCACCTCGCCACCCCAGCCATAGCGGCTGAGGCCGAAGCGCACCGGGCCGAGCTGGCCTGGCTTGTAGCCTCGCGACAGGTAGTCGCCCAGCACGGGCATGCGCTGGGGTTGTGTCTGGATATCCAGGCGCAGGTCGTTCACCGCCTGGCCGATGACCAGGCGCGAGGTGATCAAGGCGATCTCGGTGGTGGCCTGCGATGCAGTGGTGCCCAGCGATTGGGTGAGATCGCTGAGGCCGGGAAGGCTGGGCGTCTTCTGCTCGACCTGCACGATCGCCGTGGCCTGGTAGATAGGCGTGGCGAGCAGCGAGTAGAGGACTCCCGCCACGAAAAACGTCCCGGTGATGGCGACGATCAACCATTTGTGATCAAGCAACGTGCCGAGCAACGCATTGAGATCGATGGTGTCGTCGTCGTGGGCTTGATCAATCTTCGTCGTCATGCGGCAGCGTTTTTCCTGAAAATGAATGGACGGCTAAACGTTTATAACGCACCTAGTATGAATGGGCCGAAACGCATGCCGAAGCCACTTTTGCCTTGTTTTCCGGTGTTTCGCGCAGCCGAAACCGTGCGTCTTTCGAGCACGCAAGCGCATCGCGCATCACGTGGATGCGCCACTCGGGTCATGAGGCGAGCGTCTATTCGATGGCGGGCGATGACGATGCCGCGCCGACGCCACTCGTGCCTCTGCACGATGTCCTTCGCCGGCACCGATTCCGCCCGCGCCCACTCGGGGACGGAGATCGATGGAAGGTTTGAGCATAGACGCGGCGGCCGGTGCCTCAAAGTGAAAGGCGCCAGTTTTGCGACCTGCGTCAAGTAACCGACGCGTGTATGGCGCTAAAGGGGCAGAAACGTAAGTTAATCGTTATGTGCATGGGTTGGTTCGTGCACGAATGCCTAATGAATGGTTCATCTTTCAGTTATGTTTTGCTGCGTCGCACGATCTCACCGTGGTAGGAATCGTGATGCCCGCGTCCCTCGGGTGAGCCAGGCGACGCCTCCAAGCCATGTCACAAAATCGCCATGAATCAGCGGATTCCCGATGATCGCTGCCTGGCGACACATGGCGGGAACCGGCCAGCGGCCGCGGTCGCGGGTCATGCCCATCGTGCGCCGCAACACCCGGCGACCTGGCGCCCGGCGGGCTATCATGGGCACCTCCTCGCGCACGGGTACCCACCATGTCGATCCAAGCCACCGCTGCCTCGCGCACGCATAGCCACGCGTTCGACGAAGGCAACCCGATGGCCGAGCGGAACACCCGGCGCGCCGTGCTGCTCACGGCCGTGATGATGGTGGTCGAGATCGCCGGTGGCTGGTACTACAACTCCATGGCCTTGCTGGCCGACGGGTGGCACATGAGTTCACACGCGCTGGCCCTGGGCCTGTCCGCGTTCGCCTATGTATGTGCGAGGCGTTATGCGCACGATCGCCGTTTTGCCTTCGGTACGTGGAAGATCGAGGTCCTGGGAGGCTATTCCAGCGCGATCCTGTTGCTGGGCGTGGCAGGGCTGATGGCCTTCCAGTCGGCCGAGCGCCTGTTCACGCCGCTGCCGATCCACTACGAGCAAGCCATCGCGATCGCCGTCGTCGGCCTTCTGGTGAACCTGGTCTGCGCCTGGCTGCTGCGCGACGACCATCACCACCACCATGACCACGATCATCATCATCACGGTCACGCGCATGACGCGCATGCCCATCACGACCTGAACCTGCGTTCGGCGTACATGCACGTGTTGGCGGACGCGGCCACGTCCGTCCTCGCCATCGTCGCCCTGATCGCCGGCATGATCTGGGGCGCGCGCTGGATGGACCCCGTGATGGGCCTGCTGGGCGCGGTTCTGGTCACCGTGTGGGCGTGGGGTCTCCTGCGCGATAGCGGCCGGGTCCTGCTGGACGCGGAGATGGATGCGCCGGTCGTCGATGAAATCCGCGAGGTAATCGCGGAGGATCGGCACGAGGCCGTCATCGACGATATCCATGTATGGCGTGTCGGCAAGGGCAAGTTCGCCGTGGTTCTCGAGATCACCACGACCGCCGATGTCGATGGTGACTATTACCGGCGCGCGTTGGCCATCCACGACGAACTGGTCCACGTGACCGTGGAGGTGCACCGCGTTGGACCCGGCTCCAGAGTTGAGGGCGTCGCCTCGGGGGCATAAGCTGTCGGCATGAATGCCTTCTTCCATCGCTATCGCCGCCGGCGCGCCCTCTGGGTGTTCGCCTGGCTGGCCTGGGCGATGGTGAGCGTCGCGCCAGCCTGGTCGACCGACGCGCATGCCGTTCCGGGACCGGGTGTGCATCGTACGCATGTTCACCATGTGTCGGCGCGAATGGCATCGGCGGACGAGGGTGGCTGCAACGACCACGATGGCAACTGCTGTCACCGCCCCGGCCAGGCCTGCCATTGCACGCCGGCCTGCACCAGCGTCGTCCTTCCGGCCAGCGCGCTCGCGCTCGGCGATACGCCGCCGACGGCCGGCACGATTTTCCCTGCCGGCGTTCGCGCCGCGCCCCAGGCCGGGTACGGGCCACCGCTGCGTCCACCCGCCGCCTGATCCTCCGCTGACGCTTTCTCCCGCGTCGGGCAGCCCGTCATCCCCTTGCGATGCCGAGAGCGTCGACCGTGCCACGTGGCCGCCGGCCGCGCACCCTGTTCGTGGAGTTCTTGCTATGAATCCCCCCGGTTCTTCCGGACCTGTCCACGCCTCGCGACGACGTTTCGTTGCCGGCCTCGCCGTCGGTGGCGTCGCCGCCGGCATGGGCTTGTTGCGTCCATCGCCGGTCTGGGCCTTGACCAACCCCGGTCATCCGACGGTGCTGAGCGGCACCGATTTTTCCCTCGACATTGCCGAGGCTCCGGTGAATATCACCGGTGCGCCGCGCACGGCCGTCACCGTGAACGGCGGCATTCCGGGTCCGATCCTTCGCTGGAAGGAAGGCACCACGGTGACGTTGCGCGTGGCCAATCGGCTACGCACGCCCACCTCGATCCATTGGCACGGCATCGTGCTGCCGTTCGACCAGGACGGGGTGCCGGGCATCAGCTTCGATGGCATCGGCCCTGGCGAGACCTTCGTCTACCGGTTCGACGTGCGCCAGGCCGGTACCTACTGGTATCACTCGCACAGCCGCTTCCAGGAGCAGACGGGCTTGTACGGTCCGCTGGTGATCGAGCCGGCAGGGCCGGACCGTTACCGCAGCGACCGGGACTACGTGGTCATGCTCAGCGACTGGACCGACATGGATCCGGAACGGATCTTCCTGCGCCTGAAGCAGCAGAGTGACTATTTCAACTATGCGCAGCCCACGGCATCGCGGTTCTTCCGCGACGTGCGCGAGAAGGGACTGGGGCAGGCGCTGGAGATGCGCAAGATGTGGAACACCATGCGCATGAACCCTTCCGACCTGAGCGATGTGTCGGGCGCGGCGTATACCTATCTCATGAATGGCATGACGGCGGCGGGCAACTGGACCGGCCAGTTCAAGCCAGGCGAAAAGATCCGCCTGCGTTTCATCAACGGCTCGTCGTCGACGATCTTCGACGTGCGCATTCCGGGCTTGAAGATGACGGTGATCTCGGCCGACGGCCAGGACGTGTTACCCGTGCCGATCGACGAGTTCCGCATTTCCACCGCGGAGACGTACGACGTGTTGGTGGAACCCGAGGAAGACATCGCGTACACGATCTTCGCCCAGTCGATCGACCGCAACGGTTACACGCGGGGCACGCTTTCGCCGCGGCCGGAGCTGGAGGCGGCGGTACCGCCGGTCGACCCGCGCCAGTGGCTGGGCATGGGTGACATGATGGGTGCCATGGGTGCGATGGGTGGCACCGCGAAACCGATGAAAGGCATGGACCATGCCGGCATGTCGGGCATGAACCATGGCTCCATGGCTGGGATGGATCACGACGCGATGGCCGGCATGGACCACGCCACCATGGAAGGCATGGATCACATGAAGGAGAACGCGCCGAAAGTACGCCATGCGCGCACGGAGTACGGCCCGGGCGTAGACATGCACGTGGACATGCCACGCACCAACCTCGACGATCCGGGCATCGGCTTGCGCGATAACAGCCGCCGCGTGCTCACCTACGCGGACCTGCACACGATCGGCGACAATCCCGATCCTCGCGAGCCCGGCCGGGAAATCGAGCTGCACCTCACCGGCAACATGGAACGTTTCATGTGGTCGTTCGATGGCGTGAAATTCTCGGACGCCGCGCCTGTGCACTTGAACAAAGGCGAGCGCGTGCGGATCGTCCTGGTCAACGACACCATGATGAACCACCCGATCCACCTGCATGGCATGTTCAGCGACCTGGAAAGCCCCGAAGGCGAATTCCAGGTGCGCAAGCACACGATCAACGTGCAGCCCGCGCAACGGATCACGTATGCCGTGACCGCGGACAATCCCGGACGCTGGGCATACCACTGCCATCTGCTCTACCACATGGAGGCGGGCATGTTCCGCGAGGTGGTGGTGTCATGAGGGCCCATGCGATGTTGTTCGCCGCGCTCGGCCTCGCCATGTCCACGGCCGCGATGGCGCAGGAGATGAAGATGGGACCGATGCAAGGCGGCGATGCGCCCGCCGATGCGCGCAGTCCCGACTATTCCGATGGCGTCGGCCACGGGTCGATGAAGGGCATGGACATGAACGACAACGGCCCCTACCGCATGATCCTGATCGACCAGCTCGAGGCGTTTCATGGAAGGGATGCCAGTGGACAGTCGTGGGAGGCGCAAGGCTGGTACGGCAATGACGACGACAAGCTGTGGTTCCGCACGGAAGGCGACCGCAGCGGCGGCAAACTGGAAGAAGCGGATGTCGAGGCGCTCTGGAACCATGCGATAGCACCGTACTGGAGCACCCAACTCGGCGGCCGCCAGGATGTCGGCCCGGGACCGAACCGCACCTGGGCGGCGTTCGGCGTGCAAGGCCTGGCACCGTACTGGTTCGAAGTGGAAGCGACCGCGTATGCGAGCGCCCACGGGCGCACCGCAGCGCGCGTGCGCACCGAATACGATCTCTTCCTGACCCAGCGGCTCATCCTGCAGCCGGAACTGGAACTCAATGCCTATGGCAAGGACGACCCACTGGCCCGCGTCGGCAGGGGCGTCTCCGATGCCTCGTTCAGCCTGCGCCTGCGTTACGAGTTCCGTCGTGAATTCGCGCCCTATATCGGCGTCCGTTTCGTCGATCGCTTCGGTCGCACCGCCGACTATGTTCGCGCGGATCGTCAACCCGTCTTCGACCGCCAGGTCGTCGCCGGCCTCCGGCTATGGTTCTAGGACATCCTCGTGAAGCCAATCACTCTCGTTCTTTCCACCGTGCTGGGCGTGGCGGTCGTGGCCGCCTGCGGTGCCGGAGCCTTCATCTACTCGGGTGCCTATGACATAGGTGCCGACGCACCGCATTCCCGGCCGGTCTACGCGGCACTGGAGACCTTGCGACAGCGTTCGATCCAGGCGCGGGCCTCGGATATCACGGTACCCGACTTGTCCGATCCGCAGTTGATCCTCAAGGGGGCCGGACAGTACGCGGCCATGTGCACCGCATGCCACCTGACACCAGGCCAGGAGGATTCCGAAATCCGCCCGGGGCTCTATCCGCGACCACCGAACCTGACGCGGGCCAGGATCGATCCGGCGCAGGCCTTCTGGACGATCAAGCACGGTATCAAGATGAGTGCGATGCCCGCGTGGGGCGGCAGCCACGACGACATGACCCTATGGAGCATGGTCGCTTTCCTGCGGAAACTGCCCGGCCTGTCGCCGGAGGCATACAAGGCCATGGTGGCCGCGGCGCCGCCCGACGACGATATGGACATGGATCACCCCAAATAACGTATTCCGACAAGCCAGGGCGCCCCGAAAAGCGGTTGGATGGGGAGCGTCCATCCGGGGCGCCCTGACGGGAGAATGGACATGGGTCATCGTAACCGTGTGCGCCTCGCGCGCTGCGCCGTGTTGGGAACGTCGTTCGCCGTGCTTTCGATATCTGCCTGGGCAGCGGACGGGGTCAGCCCGGTCATCAAGATCAACGAGGCGGCGGCGACGGCCCCGATCGAAACGGTGTCCCTGCGCGACGGCGTCAGCGTGCTTCTGGGCTCGGGGGGAAACATCGGCGTCGTCACGGGACGCGACGGCAAGTTCATGATCGACGCAGGCATCGCTGTTTCCCGGCCGCGTGTCGAGGCGGCGCTGAATGCGTTGGGGCCGCAACCGGTCCGCTACCTGGTGAACACGCATTACCACTGGGATCACACGGACGGGAATACATGGATCGCGGGCAAGGGCGTTCAAGTGGCCGCGACCTCGGGAACCATCAAGCGGGTGTCCCAGAGCACGCGCGTGGACGATTGGAACTTCACCTTCAAGCCGCTGCCGACATCCGCCGTGCCGGGCACGGTGGTCGAGACGAGCAAGCACTGGACCGTCGATGGCCAGACCATCACCGCGATCAAGGTCGTCCCCTCGCATACCGACACCGACCTTTATGTGACGATCCAGCCCGCCGACATCGTCTTTCTCGGCGACCTTTTCTGGAACGGTGTCTATCCTTTCATCGACAACGAAAATGGCGGGGGCATCGACGGCATGGTGCGCGTCCTCGACCGCATCCTCCCCACGATAAGCGACAAGGCCGTCGTCGTGCCGGGGCATGGCCCCGTCGGCAACAAGGCCGATGTGAAGGACTTCCGTGACATGCTCGCGGGCATTCGCGATAACGTGGCGGCACTGAAAAAGCAGGGGAAGTCACGGGACGAAGTCATCGCGGCCAAGCCGACGACGGCCTGGGATGCGAAGTACGGGCACTTCGTCATCGATCCCGACTTCTTCGCCCGTATCGCTTATGACGGGATGCGCTGATCCGTCACAGATCCAGTTCGAGGTCCGTCAACGGCGTGGCGCAACAAATCAGCACCGCGCCGTCGGCGGGAGGCTGGAGGGGGTCCGGGGAGTAGCGTGTACGCCCGCCGATCAGGCCGCTTTCGCAGCTGTGGCAGACACCGGAACGGCACGACCAGCGCACGGGCACGTCGCTTGCCTCGGCGAGCTCCAGCAAACTCTGGAAGCGGTCGTCCCAGCGCACCGAAAGGCCACTGCGTACGAACGTTACCGATGGGCCGGTGCCGGCCTGGCCGGCCGGTGGGTGTGGCGGAACGACGACCGTGTTCACGACGCCGGGAGCCATCGATTCGTTCGACCCGAAGAATTCGGAGCGTATCGAATCGGCCGGATAGCCCAACGCGCGCAGGCCTTCACGCGCTTCCTGCATGAAGGAGGGCGGACCGCAAAGCAGGAAGCGGGCATCGGCTGGAATGCCGAGTGATGCGAGGTCCGCGGCACGCAGGCGGCCGGTCACGTCGAAGTCCGTGCCAAGGCGATCCCCTGGGCGTGGATGACTGAAGGCGACCAGCGAGGTCACGCCGTCGAGTCGACCGAGCAACTCACGTGCTTCCTGCGCGAACAGGTGTTCGCTGCCATCGCGCGTTCCGTATATCCAATAGGTTTTGCGCGGGCAGCGGCCGCGCTGGGCGACGATGTCGTGGAGCATCGCGAGCAACGGTGTCACGCCGATGCCGACACCCCACAAGACCAGCGGGCGTTCGTCGTCGGGCAGGACGAACGTGCCGCGTGGCGCGCTGATCGAAACGATGGAGCCGGCTTCGACGTGGTCGTGCAGGTACGCGCTGCCCATGCCCTCCGCACGCTTCACGCTGATGCGGTAGCTGCCCGGATGCGAGGCGTCGGAGATGGAGTAGCTGCGGAGCAGGGCCGCGCCATCGTCGTGACGGTCGATCTTCAGCACGAGGAACTGTCCGGCACGCGGGGCGGGCAGGGGAGCGCCGTCCATCGGACCGAACACGAACGATCGCACGTGGGGACTTTCCTCGTGCACGGACAGGACGCGCACGTCGCGGAACCCCACCCAGGCCGGCGGTGCTTCGGGCACGTTGGCCAGCCCCGCGTTTCCATTGCGCTCGGGTCCGGCCTTCAACAAGGCTTCGAAGGAACCGCGCCAGCCTTCGCTCAGGCCTCGCAAGCCCGCCGCATGGCGCAGTTTTTCCTCGGGGCGTTCCGGCAGGTAGAGCAGGGCGTCGACCTCGGCCACGCTCATGCCGTCGCCACGCGTTTCCAGGACGATGGTGTCGCCCTCGTTTACCACGCCCTCCTCGATCACCCTGCAATAGAATCCGGGCCGCCGATGCGCCACGAGCAATGACGGCATGCGCGGTTCGGAGAGACGGATTCCCACGCGGTAACAGGTGACCCTGGGTTGGGTCACCTCGAAAAGTGCGCCGCCGATCCGGTATCGATCGCCTATCCAGACTTCATCATCGGCAAGGCCGTCGACGGTGAGGTTCTCGCCGAACTGGCCATGGCCGCTCAGCGTGCGTCCGAGGACCGTCTCCCAGTATCGGTACGATTGCACCTGGTAGACCATGACCGCGCGGTGTTCGCCACCATGGCCCGCGAGGTCTCCCTGGCCATCGCCGTCCAGGTTCAGGCGTCGCGCCATCACCGGGCCCTTGACCGGTTGCTTGAAGACAGCCGTTCGCACGGTTCGCCCTTGCCACTCGATGTCCTGTGGCAGCCCCACGTTGACGGATACCAGCACGGGCATGGCTCATCTCCTGGATGCGCGCGGTCCTCGAAGCATAGTCCTGTTCGACGCCGATCAGCCGCGGTAGCGCAGCGCATCCACGAGCAGCGTGAGCGCGGGCGATCCCTGGCGCCGGTTCGGGTAATAGAGGTGATAACCCGGAAAGGCGTCGCACCAGCTTTCCAGCACGCGAATGAGCCGGCCCTCGCGGATGTCGTCCAGAACGACATCTTCCGGTAGCCATGCGAGCCCCATTCCGGCAAGCGCGGCTCGCCGGATCTGGTTCATGGTGTTGAGGACGATCTGGCCCTCCACGCGCACTTTCACCTCGCGCCCGTTCTTCTCGAACTCCCATGGGTAGAGCCCGCCGTACGTGGGCAGCCGCAGGTTGATGCAGTTGTGTCCCGTGAGGTCCTGGGGCGTCTTGGGGCGCTTGCGGTTCGCGAAATAGGACGGCGTGCCGACCACGGCCATGCGCATCTCCGGGCCGATCCGCACGGCGATCATGTCCTTGGCCAGGTGTTCGCCCAGGCGGATGCCGATGTCGTAACGCTCCGCCACGATATCCACCAGGCCGTAGTCGACGGTGATCTCGACGTTGATGTCCGGGTACTTCGGCAGGAAGGTTTCCAGCACCGGCCAGATGATGGTGTCGGCGGCATGTTCCGCCGTGGTGATGCGGATGGTCCCCGCCGGCCGTTCACGCAGTTCGCCCAACGCCTCGATCTCCGCTTCGATTTCCTCGAAACGGGGGCCCACCGTATTGATGAGTCGCTCGCCGGCTTCGGTGGGCGAGACGCTGCGCGTGGTCCGCGTGAGCAGGCGAACGCCGAGGCGCGCCTCGAGTGCGCGCATGGTGTGGCTGAGCGCCGATTGCGAAGTGCCCAGCTTCGCCGCGGCCCGCGTGAAACTCTTTTCCCGGGCCACCGCGAGGAAGGCCATCATGTCGTAGATGTCTTTGCGCATAAGTCATGAACGCCCCGCATGAGTCCCTGTCGATCGTACCAGCGGGGCGCCCGCCTCAGCGGCCGATGGTGGCCATGAGATGGGGTGGATAGCGCTCGCCCTGGATGGCGATGGCCGTGGCCGCGTTTTCGATCCGCTCCAGGTCGGCGGAAGTGAGTTCGAGGTCCGCCGCCGCCAGGTTCTCCTCCAGGCGATGCAACTTGGTGGTACCGGGAATGGGGACGATCCACGGCTTCTTCGCCAGCAGCCAGGCAAGGGCGATCTGTGCAGGCGTGGCGTTCCTGTCGTTGGCCAGCGCCTTGAGCAGGTCCACCAGGGCCTCGTTGGCGGCCATCGCTTCCGGGGAGAACCGGGGGAGGTTCTTGCGGAAGTCGTCGTCGCCGAACCTCGTGTCCTTGCTCATGGCGCCGGTGAGGAATCCCCTGCCCAGCGGGCTGTATGCCACCAGCCCGATGCCGAGTTCCTCGCAGGCATCGAGGATGCCATTCGTCTCCAGGCTACGGGTCCACAGCGAATACTCATTCTGCACGGCCGCCACCGCCTGCACGGCATGTGCCCGGCGGACAGTCTGCGCGCCCGCTTCGGACAGGCCGAAATGGCGGACCTTTCCTTCCTGGATGAGATCCTTCACGGCACCCGCGACGTCCTCGATGGGGACGTTCGGGTCGACGCGGTGCTGGTAGAGCAGGTCGATCGTTTCGATGCCCAGGCGCTTGAGCGAGGCCTCGGCGACCTCGCGAATGTGTCCGGGCCGGCTGTCCAGCCCGATCGGCTTGCGGCTCTCGCGATCGATGGCGAAGCCGAACTTCGTGGCGATCACCACCCGGTCGCGTACCGGTGCGAGCGCCTTGCCCACGATCTCCTCGTTCGTGAAGGGACCGTACACTTCGGCCGTGTCGAAGAAGGTGACGCCGCGATCGACGGCATCGCGGACCAGCCGGATCGATTCCTCGTCGCCGAGGGCGTGGCCGTAGCTGGAGTTGAGGCCCATGCAGCCGAAGCCGATGGCCGATACGTCGAGACCGCTTTTACCGAGGCTGCGCTTTTTCATCGAGGGGTCCTGCGGGGGCTGAGTCGATCATGCTACGGCCTCGCCGTCGTCCGATGAACCCCAATAAAGTGCTTGCACTTATCCTTTCCATTCATGAATGGGCTTGCTTGCCCGGCCCGTTGTCCATGTCATATGTTCATGCCTTCCGGAACCAGCGGGCGCGCATGCCGATCTTCGAGATGATTCTTGGGTTGCTTCTCGGCGCGTCGCTCCTGTCGATGCTCGCGGACCGGATCAACGTGCCTTATCCGACCCTGCTTGCCGTGGGTGGAGCATTGGTCGCCTTCTTGCCGGGGATGCCGCGCCTGGATCTCCCGCCCGAACTGATCCTCGCGCTCTTCGTCGCCCCCGTGTTGCTCGATGCGGCCCACGACGCGTCGCTGCGCGACCTGCGCGAGAACTGGGCGTCGATCCTCTCGTTGGTGATGGTCGCGGTCGGCTTGACGACCCTTGCCGTCGCCTTCGCGGCACGCTTCTTCATTCCCGAGATGCCCTGGGCCGCCGCGATCGCGCTGGGCGCGCTGTTGGCGCCTCCCGACGCGGTGGCGGCGCTGGCCGTGCTGCGCCAGGTGGAACCGCCCCACCGCATCCGCAACATCCTCGAAGGCGAGAGCCTGCTCAACGACGCGTCGTCGCTGCTGATCTACAAGCTTGCGGTGGGTGCCGTGGCGGCGGGTGGTTTCAGCGTGGGGAAGGCGATTCCCGCCTTCGGCCTGGTCGTGGTCGGTAGCGTCGTCGCCGGATGGGTGCTGGCGAAACTGACGGGCGTCCTCACCGTCCGGATGACGGATGCTCCCGCCTCGATCATCGTGCAGTTCGTCACGACCTTCGGTGTATGGCTGCTTGCCGAACACCTTGGCCTGTCCGGCGTGGTGACGATCGTCGTGTTCGCCATCACGGCCGCGCGCCGCTCCACGGAAGCCATGCCTCCCTCCATTCGCATCCCGTCGTTCGCCACATGGGAGTCGATCACCTTCGTGCTCAACGTGATGGCCTTCACGCTGATCGGACTTCATGTGTTGCCGATCATCGAGGGACTCCGCGGTCATGACCAGCAGGGCCAGTTCGTCGCCGCGCTCGCGATCCTGGCGGTGGTCGTGGTCGTGCGCCTGGCATGGGTATTGCTCTACGGATTCGCGCGACGGCAGACCCAACGTGCGGGCCAGGGTGACGATCCCGTCGAAAGCCGTGCGCAGACGTTCAAGAGCGGCCTCATGGTGGGTTGGTCGGGGATGCGCGGCATCGTTACCCTGGCCGCGGCGCTGGCGATTCCCAAGGACTTTCCACAGCGCGATTTCATCCTGTTGACTGCGTTCACCGTGGTGCTGGGAACGCTCCTGGTGCAGGGCCTGACCTTACGGCCGTTGCTCCTGCTGTTGCGCTTGCCCAAGGATGGCAAGGTGGCTCGCGAGATCGCCCTCGCACGCGTCGCGACACTCAAGGCGGCCATCGCGTATCTCGACAACGATCCCAGCGATGCCGCGCGGCGGCTGGGCCACGAATACCGGGCGGCGCTGGAAGCGGTGGAGAAGGGCAAGGATCCGCGCCACTCCCGGGAGAATGTCCTGCGCCAGGAACTGATGCCATGTACGAGGAAAGCACTCGATGAACTGCGCGACGGCGGACGCATCGGCGACGAGGCTTATCGTGCCGTCGAACAGGAACTCGACTGGTTGGAACTGAGTTCGCGTCCGGTCTAGCCGCCGGGTACACTTCGTGTATTCGTCTCTCCGGACTCCCCCTCCATGGCTTCCCGTTTCTTCAAGGCGGCGCTCGTCCTTGGCCTTTTGTCGGCCATCGGGCCGTTCGCCATCGATATGTACCTTCCGGCGCTACCGTCGATCGGCAAGAGCCTGAATGCCGACATCGGCACCGTGCAACTCAGCCTGATGGTCTTCTTCATGTCCATGGGCGTGGGCCAACTCGTCTACGGACCGCTGTCCGACATGTTCGGCCGCAAGCGGCCGATCTACGTCGGCCTGTCCATCTTCGCGCTCGGCAGCATCGGCTGCGCGCTCGCACCGGATATCCATACGCTGATCGTGTGCCGCTTCATCCAGGGCCTCGGCGCCTGCGCCGGCATGGTGATCCCGCGGGCCATCGTGCGCGACATGCATACCGGCAACGACGCCGCGCGGCTGATGTCGCTGCTGATGCTCATCTTCAGCGTCTCGCCGATCCTGGCGCCGCTGACCGGCAGCCTGGTGATCGAACTGGCCAGCTGGCGTGGCGTGTTCTGGGTCGTCACCGGCGCGGCCGTGCTCGGCCTGATCATGGTCGCCACGGTGCTCAAGGAGACGCGGCCGGCCCACCTGCGCCTGGAAAGCACGGTCGGTTCCGCATTGAGGGGATACGCCACGCTGTTGCGTGATCGCCATTTCCTCGGCGTCGTCCTCATCGGTTCGTTCGGCGTGTCGAGTTTCTTCGCGTATCTCGCCAACTCGTCCTTCGTGTTGATCAACCACTACGGCCTGACCCCGACCCAGTACAGCCTGGCGTTCTCCGTGAACGCCGTATCGTTCATCGGTGCCTCGCAGTTCACGGGCCGCCTGGGCAGTCGCTACGGGCTGAAGCGGGTGGTGAAGACCGCCGTGGTCGGTTACGCCGCGACGATGGTCCTGCTGGCCGCGATCACCGCGGCAGGGGTGGACAACCTTGCCGTGCTAATGACGATGCTGGTCGTCGGCTATGGCTTCCTCGGCCTGGTCATTCCCAGCTCGGCGGTCATCGCACTGGAAGAACATGGCGCCATCGCCGGTACCGCATCGGCGTTGATGGGCACCTTGCAGTTCGGCACGGGCTCATTGGTGATCGCCCTGCTGGGACGCTTCATCGACGGCACGGCACTGCCGATGGTCGTCGGCATCGCCGCCTGCGCGGTGATCTCGTTCACGTTCGCGCAGGTGACGCTGCGACACAGGGTGGCCGCGCCGGCGGCATGTCCGGCGGAATGACAATGGTGGATATCCCATCGGACAAGCCGTCGATCAACAAGGCTCGGAATAACGCGTCAGTGGATGCGCTTTATCTCGAACTGGAGGCCACCATGCCCATAGTGGCAAGGTCTGCCGGCGAAGACACCGTGACGTGGACCGTCGAGCTGACTGACGGGGTCATCGACATCGAGTATGGAAGCGCCAAGTATCCGGATGCTGCGTTGGCTCACGAGCTTTTACACGCCCGGGTGCAACTGGACGGGTATCGTAGATACCTGACCAACATAGCCCCTCCCCCAAGAAACATCATCGTGAGGGAAATACTCATCGCGCTGGACAATGAACTCCAACACCACCGCATGTTTCCGCGCTTCCTGGAGATGGGGTTCAGAGCCAACCAGTTCTATAACGACGGTGACAAGCACACCTTTGCAAAGACCAAGCGGCAGCTGGAAAAGACGGATCGCAAGGGGCCCATTGAACTGTTCCTGCTGCCGTTCCTATCCATCCTGTCGCCGGGCGGCGCTATGAGCGACCAGGAGCGAAACCAGCTGAGGAATCGCTGCGAAAACAGGTGCTCCAAGGCGATCTGGAAGAGGCTGGGAGAGATCGAAGGCATTCTTCATGCCTGGAGAGAAAACGACAGCCACGATGCCGGACGAACCATCGTCGATATCTTCGGTGTCCTCGGGACATACGATGGCGAGGTCTGGATCGGCACGGATGAGGATTTTCCCGGCTCGGGCCAGTTCGTCGGTGATCCCTTCACGGTGGAAACGGCACTGGCCTGGCACCAACCGACGGTTTAGGTTCCCCTGCGGCGAACCGTTTTCCATGGAATGCCTTCCCATCGGCCAGGAGTCGCGTTCAAGGCGCCTTGGCTGATCGTGCCTTGGTCGCACGCCCCATGGCCGGAGCGCAGTCGCCGCCGCTGCCCGCACAGCAGTTCTGGGTCAGGTAATCGACCAGTTCGTCGATCGCGGATATCACCGGCGCGTAGTAGATGAAACGGCCGCTCTGGCGACTCGTGACGAGGCCCGCGTGCAGCAGTTCCTTCAGATGAAACGACAACGTCGCATTGGGCAGGCCCAGGCGCTCACCGATCGCGCCCACCGGCAGGCCTTCCGGACCTTGCTCCACGAGCAAGCGGAAAATCGCCAGTCGAGACTCCTGGGCGAGGGCGGAAAGCACCTTGATGGTGTCGGCGGTTTTCATGGTGGGCGAGTGTAACAAAGGGGTTCCTGGCGTCACGTCACGGACAGCCGCAAGGCGACGACGTCGGCGAAGCGCGAGGGCCATGCGGGTCTTTACTTGGTTTCTATATTTCTAGAATGATAGAATCATTATCGTCGCGCAACCCGTGGAGCTGCCGTGCACCCTGTCGATCTTCCCCACCTGACCGGCGACCTGCCGCACCCCGAATGGGAACGACTGACCGTCGATGGCGATAGCGGTCATCCGCCGCGGATATTGCTTCTCTATGGTTCGTTGCGGCCGCAGTCCTTCAGCCGCAAGCTCGCGCTCGAAGCCGAGCGCATCCTTCGCCACCTCGGCGCCGAGACCCGCGTCTTCGATCCCGCGGAACTTCCCATCCTCGACAGCGTGCCGGCCACGCATCCGAAAGTGCAGGAGTTGAGGGCCTTGTCGCTGTGGTCGGAAGGGCAGGTATGGGTCAGTCCCGAACGGCACGGCACGATGACCGGCGTCTTCAAGAACCAGATCGACTGGCTGCCGCTGGAAGACGGCAGCGTGCGTCCTACGCAGGGCCGTACCCTGGCGGTCATGCAGGTCTGCGGAGGATCGCAGTCGTTCAACGTGGTCAACGCGCTGCGCGTGCTTGGCCGCTGGATGCGGATGGTCACCATCCCGAACCAGTCCTCGGTCGCCAAGGCCTGGAGCGAATTCGACGATGCGGGAAGGATGAAACCGTCACCGTTCTACGACCGCGTGGTCGACGTGATGGAGGAGCTGATGAAATTCACCCTCCTGGTCCGTGGCCGTAGCGAGTATCTTGTCGACCGTTACAGCGAGCGCAAGGGCGCCGCCGCGGCAGCGCAAGCCATCGTGTCCAGGATCTGATCATGCACGCCACCATCTATCACAATCCCGCCTGTGGCACGTCGCGCAACACGCTGGCGATCTTGCGCCATGCCGGCATCGAACCGACCGTCATCGAGTACCTGAAGCATCCGCCGGACAAGGCCACGCTGTTGCGCCTGTTCGCCGATGCCGGGCTCACGGCGCGACAGGCGGCAAGGCAGAAGGGCACCCCATTCGAGGAGCTCGGCCTGGGCGATCCCGCCGTGGGCGACGAGGCCATCGTCGACGCCATGCTCGTCCACCCGATCCTGATTAACCGGCCCTTCGTGGTGACGGAGCGCGGCACGCGCTTGTGCCGCCCGTCGGAGGTGGTGCTGGAGATCATTCCGCCGCTGGCGACGCCGTTCACGAAGGAGGATGGCGAGGTTATCGGCGTGTAGCTGCACATGCTGGCGTCGGCGCGGCGAAGTCTTACCGGATGAGACCGGCGTAAGGCCTGATGGGCTTGCTCAGCTGGTTACATGTGAAGCAGACCGGCGGAGCGCGTCCAGCACCTTGTCGAGGTCGCAATGCGAGGGAGAAGCGCGACACGCGAACGGAACGAGGGATCGCTGCGCTGGCGGCTTGTCCTTCGTCAGTGGCGTCAGGTAGCGCAACTGGTCCGGCGTCTGTGCCTGGTACACCACACGGACGGTGCGATGCCCATCGCCACGCGAACGCCACACCGTGATGCCTAGCGCGCCGCCCACCGGCGGATCGTCCTTTCCATAGCCAGGCATCTCGAAATGCATGCCCAGCACGCTTGCCAGTGCGACGATGTTGTTGTCGCTACCGACGAACACGTTCAAGCGTGGCGCGTGCGGGTCGTCGAGGATGGCGAGGATGCGGCCAGCCAGGACGGCCGCGACACGATCGGCCACGTACGAGGGCCGGGCATGCACATCGAACAGCAGCGAGTGTAACTGCGACAGGAAGCGAAAGGTCGCCGCGTCGACGCGCCCCCAGCCGACCTCGGCCATCGATTTCCCTTCGAGGTAAGCCATGATGATGGCTTCCGACGTACCGGAGGTGTCGGCGATGGGGCCACCCAGTGCGATGCCCTTGCCATCCGAGCCCAACGCGAGCGTGCCGCGCCATGTCGCTGGAACGCAGGCGGGTTGCGAGTCGCCGGGGACGCAACCCATGACACGACCGAAGGCCGACATCGCATCACGATGCCGGGCGGTGAGCGCATCGGGCCCTTGCGTCTCACGCTGTATCGCGGCAAGGGCCGCTTGGCCGTCCCAATCGACCGCGTTCGCGGCCACGGGATTGAACACCGGGTCGGCGGCACCTTCAGGCAGGTGCCCGACGGTCAGGCCGCAGCCCGGCGCGAACGCGTCCGCGAGTGCCTGGGCGCTGGCGATGGTGCGCTGGTCGGTATTGGCCCAGATGCCGACGCCGCGGCCCGCGGGACAACCCTGGGGCGGAAACAGGCCGGCGCCGGACAACCACTGGCGGTCGAATCGCCCCATGACCATCACGCCCTCCCGGCCATGCGGCGTGAGGATCGAAGGCTGCACGGGCCACGCAGGCCATGCCCGGCCGTGCACCTCGTCGACCTGGATCTCGCCGGGGAGTGGCGAACGGACGCCATGCCGGTAGACCAGGATGACCCGCTCCAGTTGCAGGTCGTCGGCGGCGGAAGCCGGCATCGACATGGCAACGAACGCCATGACCGCCACGAGATGGCGAAGTCCACGGAGAACCATCAGAACGTATAGCTCAGGTTGACCATGTACACGCGACCCGTCTCGACATACGCCCCATCGGCACCCGGATCGTACGCCAGATAGCGCTTGGACTTGCCCGAGGTCTCGTGGAACGTGGCGTGATCGAGCAGGTTCTTCACCGCGATGCCGACGCCGATGCCATGGGGCAGGTCGTAGGTGGCCGAGAAGTCGAGCGTCTTCATCGGTTGCAGGTAGTAATCCAGGCCGTTGCCATTCAAGCCGATCAGCTGCAGGCCCGTGTAGTTGTAGATCAGGTCGGCATGCACCCGGCCGTCGTGGTAGAACAGGTCGGCGTTATACATGCGCTCCGGCGCGCGGGGTAACCAGGTGCTGCCCGGATGATCCTCGCGCCCGCTATGCGCGGAACTGTGCTGGACGGTCAAGTTACCGGCGACACCGAGATGGCTCCAGATGCCGGGCAGGGTGACGAATTGCTTGCGCAGCGCCATTTCCAGGCCATAGATCTTCGCGTCGCCACCGTTCTCCGGCATGCTCACGGGTACGCCTCCCGTCACCACCGTGCCGGTCGGCACGTTGCCGCCCAGCGTGCTGTCGTTGCCGGTGGACGATTGCGAGGTATAGATGAAATCGCTCAGCCGCTTGTAGTACGCCGAGGCCGTGAGCAAGCCGCCGCTCCTGTCGTAGAACTCGGCGGACAGGTCCAGGTTGTCGGCCGTGGTGGGGCGCAGGTCCGGATTGGGCTTGGAAATTCCGACCACCTGCCCACTGATGTCGTCGATGGAGTAGGTCGTCTGGCCCGAAATGAGCCCGAACGCCGGACGGCTGAAGCTCCGCCGTAGCGAGGCACGATAGACGGTCAACTCATCGGGCCGGTAGTTGAGGTTGATCCCGGGCAGGAGCTCCCCATAGCGCCTTCCCTGACCGACGAACGCCCCCGTCGCGTCGTCGCCGTTGGAACGCCACGCCGTCGACGAGTAATCGGTCAGTTCGTAACGGACACCCGGCGTCACGGTGAGGTCTTGCACCCGGAACGTCGCCATCAGGTAACCGGCGAAGATGTTTTCGCGACTGGACGTGGTGTTGGCGTTGTAATCGTTAGCCGTGTAATTGCCGGCGCCATTCGGATCGTCCAGGTACTTGTACGGCACGGCCTGGTCGAGCACCCATTGCCGGTCGATCAGCTTGAAGGGGCCTGCATAACGCCCACCGAAAGGGCGGGTGACGAGATGGCCGGGCAAGTCGGCGAGTGAGGGGCCGCCAGGTGCGGACGACGGATAATTCGGGCCGCCAAAGAACGGTCCTCCATAAACGAAGTTGTTGTCGTCATGGGTGAACGGGTGGTCGTAGGCGTTTCGCTTGGAGGTATCCGCGGCTAGGCCGAACTTCAGGTTCTCGATCGCCTCGTCGGGGAACGCATACGTGCCATCGACGTGGACATTGATGCGCGTGTCCTTGCTGCCGGCATCGCCGCCCTGGGTTTTCCAGAAGCTGTCCGTCGCCAGGTTGTAGACATAGTTGCGTAGCGCGGCGGGTGTTCCGGCGAGGCTGGGAAACGTGGGGTTGCCCAGGTCGAACTGAAACTGACCGGGGCTTTGCGCGCCGTAGAGGCTCGCCTCCACGTGGTCCGGGACATTGCGAAAACCGACACCATACGACGTACCGTAATCCAGCGTGAGCGCATCCACGGCGCTGCTACCGCCCAGCTGGAGGGTCGCGGTTTTTTCCTTGATGTCGCGCGTATTGAAGTATCCACCGCGCAGTACCTGTGTCGTTCCCTGGTTGCGTGCCGACATCTGGTTCTGCTCACCCTGCACGTCGTAGGCGCCATAGAGCGCGCGTGCGAAGAGCGAGGTGGTTTCGCCGTTCCAGTCGAGCGAGACGTTGCCACCGTATCGCTTGATGCGATTGGTGTACACGCTGTACTTGTACTGCGAACTCTGCAACGGTCCGGCCTGCGACAGGTCGGTCGCCTTGGCCTGCCTCGGGTCGATCGGCGTGTACTGTGAATTGGGTGCCACCGCTTCGGCCGCGTTGTCGTACTTGCCATAATAGCCGGCGGCATAGATGCCGAATTGCTTCGACGCGCCGAACCGGTGCGCGACTTCCTGCTGGAACACGCCGCCCTTGTCGGGAAGACCGCGATGCTCGGCCAGGTCGTTCATCCTGCCCTGGACGGTCGATTTGGCGTAGGTGTCGCCGGCGAAGTCGAAAGCCGTGGGCGTGCGCATGTCGATCGCGCCGCCGATGGAATCTCCCGGCATGTCCGGCGTGGGCGTCTTCGACACCTTGACCGATTGGATTCCGAACGGGGCGAGCATGTTGAGGGAGATGGCGCGCGTCGAGGAATCGGTTTCGGGCAAGGCGAAGCCGTTGAGGGTGTATGCGTTGTAGCTCGAGTCCAGGCCACGAATGGTGACGTACTCGCTTTCGCCCGTGGCGGCCTGGCCAAGGTGCATGTCGCTGTATGCGGAGAGACCGGGCAAATGCGCCAGTACGTCGGCGATATTCGCCGTGGGTACGGCATCGATCTCCTGCTTGCTCATGACCGTGGTCACCCCGGCGGACAGCCGTTGTTCGTCCACGGTGCCGGCCGCGGGCACCTGGGCATCGACGTTCATGCCGCTCAGCGCCGTGACTTTCTTGTCGGTCGCCGCCTCGATGTCGTTCGCGTGCGCCGCCGTCGTATGGCAGAGCGCCAGGGCGATGGAAAGTGAGAGCAGGGCGTGCGGGAAAGGCTTGCGCATGGGAACCTTGGGGGAGTGCAAGAGGGAGGCGGGCCATCGCGGTGGCCCGGTCGCGGGTCAGGGCGTCAGGTCTGCCCGGGTACAGGTGTCGCGGGGGCGCTGTGGGTTGCAGCGAGCGGTCGTGCCACCGGGAAAAGCGACGACATAGCCGTTGGAAGCGGGTTCGTGCGCGGGAAAGTCGGTGCTGAGCAGCTGCGCGCCACTGGCGAACATCGCGTCCCGGCGTTGCACGTCGTTTTGCAAGGCTTCCTTCAGGTTGGCATCGGTACGTGTGCGGACGAGATAGCCTTCGCGCACGCGCCGGGCGATTTCGTCCGGCGGACCATCGTTGAATTCGAGGAACGCGGCGTCGTCCTCGCCGGGCGTGGCATGGGTGAACATCACGCGGCCACGCAAGGACGGATGGCCGGCCAGGTAAGCCTTGCTGACCGAATGCTGGTCGAGCAGGAAGATGAATCGACCCCGTGCCGAGTCCAGCGAAGGCCACCCGCCGTGGCGCACGGCATCGTTGAGGGACGCGTGATTGCCGCGGACATCGTCTGGGGCGATGTACGCCGAACGAGGGAAGACGTTCCGGATCTCCGCATCCAACCGGTCCATGGCGTCGGTATCGAACGGCTCCGGCACCACGGTGGGAAAAGACAGGTGAAGCGGCGTCTCCTCCGTTTCGAGCAGGACGAATATCGGAAGGTGCCGCGGATGCGCACGGGACCATGCGAGCAGTTCACGAAGGCAGGCTTGCAGCGGCTGGCACGTGCTGCGCTGGTCGAGGTCCTGGATGTGCATGACCTTGAACCCCGGCGCGGCCATCACGGTGGGATCGGCGAAAGGGGCGTCCGCCACGAGGCCAGCCGCGACGACCTGCGCTACCACCGCCGGCTTCGCATAACGGCCGCCGTGCGCATCTCCGTATACGTCCAGTTCGAACTGCCGTACGCCGTCGTCGAGTTGCCGGCTCAGCGCTGGATGGGAGTAGGCCAGGATGGCGTAGGTCGCCGGATCGACGCGACGCCAGACCTCCGCCTCGCCCGTGGCGAGGCCGGCGTGGTAGCTGTTGTGGCTGCCGATGTACTGGACATCGTTGATGCGTGTCACCGACGCCGCGAAGGACACGCAGGGCATGAGTGCAGCGGCAAGGCATGCCATTCTCAAGACGGTGCTCCCCATCGATTCAATCGATCTAAACCATGGATTGCACGTTATCGGCGTAGTCTTACCGTTCGATGAATCGGCCGAGACACTATGACCGCCAGGTCCATCCGCCCCCGGTGACCGGGAGCGGATGGATCGCCCGGCTATTCGGCGATGTTCGCCTTGACGTGGTAAACGCGGCCGCCCCATCCATCATGGGGGAACGAGTCCGATACCCGGAGGTATACGGGCTTGGAGCCATCGGCTGCCGTGGCCAGGTACGGTGTCAGGTCGATGCTGCGATCGGCCTTGTTCGATCCGTCGGTGATCGGGCGGTCTTCTTGCAACACCGTCGTCCAGTGTTCGTTGTCGCTGCTGACCTGCACCAGGAACTCGGCGTCGATGGTGAGGATCACCTGGGCCGAGGTGGTGTCGGCGGGGAAGGGGAAGCGATAGGTGAAGTGTGCATTCCCGTCGGCGAAGCGGTTCTGCACGCCATTGCTTTGCGAGCCATCGGCGTCGAACAACCACGGGTTTTCGTCGACCGTCCCCGTGTCGAAGTCGATGGCGTGAGCGATCAGCACGTCGGCCTGGGTGCTGAAACGCAGGCCGGCCGCCATGACGTTGGCGGTAATCCTGTGATGACCATCGGGTGTCGAGCCCGGTACCGTGATCCGCAGCGCGCGGCTGGCTTCGACCGGGATCGCGTTGCCGTGCGGCTGCAGTCGCACGAGGGTGCCCGATGGTGAAGCGCTCCATCCGGCAGGCGTATCCACGGAGACAAGGGTCGTGAGCGGGAAGAATCCGGTGGCCGACACGCCGAGATCGATGGGCAACGTGGTGGTACCCGAGGCGGCCGGCATGACGACCGGCTGCGCCGGTGAAAGGGTCGCCGCCAGCGATGCCGAGGGCGTCGGAATCGGTATGACCCCGATCAAGGCGCTTAGCGCACTGGCCTGGGTGCGCCAATCGAATACGTTTGGATGGTCGTCGCTGGTGATGCCGGACCAACGGGTGCCGAAGCGATCGGCGGCATCGCGGTCGTTGCTCCAGATGCCCTCGGCTTGCTGGTCGGCGAACGCCGCGTAACGGGCATCGCGGGTGGTGTCGACGAGGTCGGTCCAGTAGCGCATGAAGATGCCCTTGAACTGCTTGCCGTTGTCGTCGCAGGTCTGGTCGGCGGCGTCGCAGCGTTCCGTCAGGATGCCATCGGTAACCAGTGCATTCGGACCGATGGCGGCGTCCGCCAGGCGACGAACTGTCGTCAGGATCCGCGGGTCCCTCGTGGCCCGCCACAGCTCCAGCCCCGCGCCGATCGCCAGGCCCTGGTTGTAGCTCCACACGGTCTGGCCGTTGTTGGTGCAGGCGTTGGTGAGGCCGTCGTTGACCAGGCCGTCGGCGTTGACCATGCCGCTGCCCTGGAACCACGTCCAGGCGGTACGCGACCGTGCCAGCCACGCCGTGTCGCCGGGGATGCGGTTGTGCAGTTCGGCGGTGAGACGGATCCACAAGCCATTGGTGACGGCGTTCTTATAGGTGCGCTCACCATCCCACCAGACGCCGCCGCCACACGTGCTCGTGTCCCAATAGCCTTCGACGTAGTGGGCGATGGTGACCGCCATGTCCAGGTACTTCGGGTCGCCGGTAAGGTCGTAGGCCTGCAGCCAGGTCAGGCCCCACCACTCGGAGTCGTCGATGGCGCGGCTGGTGAAGTTGCCCAGCAAGGGGTCACCCGACAATACGCCGGCCGGGAACACGCCTTTGTCTTTCTCGAAGGTGTTGTCCAACTGCCCGATATAGCGACGGTCGCCCGTGCGCTGCATGTAGTCGCCGATGGTCTGCAAGGCCACCGCCGAGTTCCACCAGCTGGCCGGGAACCATGCCTTTCCCTGGTCGTACGAGCCCATCAGCACGTCCGCGGCCACCCGCGCCCGCGCTACCGCCGTGGAACCGTCGGCCCGCGCATTCGCGGGTGCCGCCGTCTCGGCCGCGGAGGTAGAAGCGGCCATGGCCGTAAAGGCGGCTGTGGCCAGCAAGGTCCGAATGTGTATGCGTACGAAGTCGATCACCGATCTCATGGTCAGAAGCGCTCCTCGTGGTTACCCCTGACCGGAGTGTTGCAGAGCCGTCCCTTCGAAATTGATAACCAGGTCAAGCGAAATGCGTCATGACCAGGCGCGACGACAGGAGATCGTAACGAACCTGGAGACAGGTGCCGGAAGGCCATGCCGGTGCGAGCGTGGTCCTGATCATGAGCCGGACGGTACGCGCGGCGGTGTCGACGTACTGGACGATGGCGGTGTCGAAGTCGAAGAAGGTCCCGACGCGCGGGAACAGCGCCTTGTAGAGGGATTCCTTTGCCGAGAAGGCGATCGTCAGGCCGAGCAGGGGATCGTCGGCGAACAAGGTGTCGAGCACGGCCTGCTCGTTCGCATCGACGACCGGGCCTCGCAATGCGGCCGCGGCATCGGCGTTGACGACGTGTTCGATGTCCAGTCCGATGCCGGGTACCGCTCCGGAGGGTGCGACCACGGCACCCGCGATACCGGCGGTGTGCGAGATGCTGCCGATGACCGCGGTCGGCCACAGCGGTTCGCGCTGGTCGCCTATCCCGATGGGTGCGTCGCCTTCGATACCCATGGTTCGCAAGGCGAGCCTGGCGGCCAGCCGTCCATGGAAGAAGTCGGCTTGCCGTTTAAGGACACTGCGTGCGACGGAGTCGGGCACGGCGATGCCCTGCTCGGCGAAAAGGCCCGGGTGGAAGGTTGCCGCATCGAAGCGCAGCAGGACGCCGTGACCCAGGCCGCCCGAAGGCAGGGGCAGGGTGAAGTGCTCGCCGGAGCACGCGGTGGCGTGGGCGATGGAGGAGGAAAGCGCGGGGTCGAGGGGCGTCAGCGGCAGCATGGCGTTCCTGTGTTCCGGGACATTAGCACGAGGATCTCATCAAGGCATGTCTGCGGCATGTGTCCGGAAGGGGCTCAGGTCACATGCCCGTAACCTCCGGTGTGCCAAACATCCATGTTTGGAGAAATACCCGCCATGCGCGCATTGAATCACCCGTACGCGCCCCAGGATGCCACCCAGGTGGACGTGTCCTTTCCCGGGGACATCCGTTTCTGGACACGAAACCTGGGGGTTTCCGAAGATCGTTTGCGCGCGGCGGTCATGCAGGTCGGCATCCTGTCGAGCGACGTGCGTGCCGAACTCCGGCGAAAACGCCTGGCCAACGAGACACTTAAGACCCTGCGGGTATTCGTCTTCTACCCGTCGATCAATCATCGCGACTGGTGGGTCCTGTTGCCTGGGGCGGTTCAGCAGACGTTTGCGTCGGAGGGGGCGGCGGTGCAATTCGCGCTCGAACGAGCACGGGATCTCCGCGGATCCGGCCGCGCCGTCGAAGTTCTCCAGGAAAAGATCACGGGAACCTGGATGCGGGTCGTCGGTTGAAGCGATGCACTGGTTCGCACAACCGGGGGCTTCAATGCGACGACACGTACGTTGATGGCACCCGTGCCGCCGGCATCGCGAAGCTCCGCTTCATCCGCTCCACTTCCTCGACGGGCGGCCTTCCGAACAGCCGCTTGAACTCGCGGCTGAACTGCGAGGCGCTTTCATAGCCCACGGCGGTGGCCGCCGCGGCCGCCGTGGCGTGCTCGCGAAGCATCAACAGGCGTGCCTGGTGCAAACGCGTGGACTGCACGTAGCGCATGGGCGATGTGCCGGTCATGGCGCGGAAGTGCGCGTGGAACGTGGGTGCGCTCATCGCCGCTTCGCTGGCGAGGTCATCGACGGCGAGCGCCTCGGCATAGCGGCGGTGAATGGTGCGGATGGCGCGGGCCACCATGCCGAACTTGCCCTGCTGGGCGAGCGCGGCACGTAGCGATCCGCCTTGCGCACCGGAGAGGATGCGGTAGTAGATCTCGCGCAGGAGCGCCGATCCGAGCACGGCGTCGTCGGGGGGATGCGCCAACGCTTCGAGAAGGCGCAGGACGGACACCGCGAGGGACTCTTCCATGGGCGAGGAATACAGGCCCTTCGGCGCGGCCGACGATGCACCATGCCATTCGTCGAGCCGCATGCAGACCTCGGCGGCCATGGCGTGGTCCAGGCGGAAGTAGATCGCGAGCAATGGTTCGTCGGCCGAGGCATCCGTCTCCATCGTGAAGGGCACGGGCACCGATACGACGAGATAGTGCTGGTCGTCGTAGACGAAAACCTCGTCTCCCAGGAAACCGCGCTTGCGTCCCTGCACGACGACCACGATGCCCGGTTCGTAGAGCACGGGGGTACGGCTCAATGGCCGGTCGGAACGCAGGAGGCGCACGTCGGGCAGCGTGGTCAGCGTGTAGCCCTCGTCCGGAGCCAGGTCGCGGAGCAGGGCGATCATGCGGTGGCGTAGCGGCGTATCCATGCCTTCACTCTCCGGCTTGGCGGGCCTCGCCGCAAGTGTTGCTCATAGGATCAGGCAATGACCCCATACGCCATGACATGGGAGACAGCGCATCGGATGCCTACCATGGGTCCGGTTCCTGACCTGGAGATCATCATGACAAGCAAGACCTTCTTCATCACCGGCGTCAGCAGCGGCTTCGGCCTGGCCCTTGCCCGCGAAGCGCTGGCCGCCGGCCATGCGGTGATCGGTACCGTTCGCAACGAGGACGCGCGCCGCGCCTTCGAAGCCCAGGACGATGGCCGTGCCCATGCCGTCCTCCTGGACGTGACCGATATCGATGCGATACCCGGCGTCGTGGCCGACGCGGAAGCGCGCTTCGGCCCGGTCGGTGTACTCGTGAACAATGCGGGCTACGGTCATGAAGGCATCTTCGAGGAATCGCCACTCCCCGAGATGCGCCGCCAGTTCGAGGTGAACGTATTCGGTGCCGTAGCGGTCACCCACGCTTTCGTACCGCGTTTCCGCGAGCGCTGCGGGGGACACATCGTCAACATCACCTCCATGGGCGGTTTCATCACCATGCCGGGCATCGCGTACTACTGCGGAAGCAAGTTCGCCCTCGAAGGGATAAGCGAAGTGCTGGGCAAGGAACTGCGTCCCTTCGGCGTGCATGTGACCGCGGTGGCGCCGGGCAGCTTCAGGACGGACTGGGCCGGTCGCTCCATGCAACGTTCGCCGCGCCGCATTCCGGACTACGACGCGCTGTTCGATCCGATCCGCCAGGCCCGCCAGGAAAAGAGCGGCCGGCAACTCGGCGACCCCGCCAAGGCGGCAAAGGCCATCCTGGCATTGACCCGCCTGCCAGAGCCTCCCGCGCACCTCTTGCTCGGCAGCGATGCGCTGTCCCTCGTACGCGAAAAACTGGCCGCCATGACAGCGGACATCGATCGGTGGGAGAGCCTGACGCGGTCGACGGACGGGTGACCTAGAAGCCGGAAAATCCGGTTTTCGCGCAAGAACTTACGAGATTTACGTAACTCGCATGTAACCGTTGTGTAAACGTTTACTCGATGCTAGAAGTTGGGACGTCGGCCCCTCCCGGGCCGGGCGTTCCCATCCACTCGCATTCCCGGTCCATGGGAGGTTCCCGTGTGCCTGGCCGTGCCGCATCTCGAGTCTTTCTCATGTCGACACTGCATTCTTCCCGGCGTCTTCCTCTTCGTGCGCTGTGCGTAGCCCTGGCGGTAGCGTGTGCCCCGGCGGCTTTCGCACAATCGACCACCGGCAGCCTGTTCGGCGAGGTGCCGGTGGCCACCGGAACGACGGTCCGGGTGGAGAACCAGAGTGGCGTCAGCCGCGACCTTCCCGTGGATGCCAGCGGCCACTATCGGTCGCCCGCGCTACCCATCGGTGATTACACGGTGACGTTGTTGCAGAATGGCTCGGTGGTCGAGACGCGGCGGAACGTCGCCGTTCGCGTCGGCAACGCGAGCGAGGTCTCGTTTTCCACCGCCACGCCGCAGGCCACGAAGCTGGATGGCGTCCAGGTGTCGGCCAACACCACGCCCCCGATCGACGTGGCCAGTATCGATTCACGCACGGTGATCGATGCGCAGCAGTTGGCCAAGTTGCCGCTGGGCCGCACCGCCGAGCAGATCGCCCAGCTCGCTCCCGGCGTGGTGCCGAACAACGGCGGCTTCACCAGCGACACCGGCAAGTCGCTGGTGAGTTTCGGTGGCTCGTCCGCGAACGCCAACGCCTATTACATCAACGGCTTCAACACGACCGATCCCTTGCAGGCATTGGGCGGCATCACGTTGCCGTACGGCGCGATCGACCAGGAAGAGGTCTACACCGGTGGATACAGTGCACAGTACGGCCGCTCCGACGGCGGCGTGATCAACGCGGTGGGCAAGCGCGGCACCAATACCTGGCACTACGGCGTGCAGTTCCTGTGGGAGCCGCAGTTCGCCCGTGCCAAGGGTGCCAACGACTACTACGCCAGCGGCGTGCCGCAGTCCGCCAAGGCCGGCAACCTGTATGCCTACAACCGCGGCAATCGCGACACGGGAAGCACGGCATCGGTGTATGCGGGCGGCCCGCTGATCAAGGACAAGCTGTACGTCTTCGTCGCGGCGGAGGTCGAGCGTCACGATACGCAGACGATCGCCAACGAAGAGGCCAGCAACTCGTTCGAGAAATCGCGCAGCACCATGCCGCGCTGGTATACCAAGCTCGACTGGAACATCACCGACAGCAATATCCTCGAGCTCACCGGCGCCTCCGACAAGACCGAGACCAACGGCACGTACTACGACTACGACTATGTCGCGAAGCAGCGTGGCGGCTTCGTCAACGACGCCGACCGGCAGAAGAACGGCGGCGACCTGTGGAGCGGCAAGTTCACCAGCTACATCACCGACGCGCTGACGCTCACCGCCGAGTACGGCAAGATGCATACGCGGTCCTACCAGGCGCCGGCGAATTACGACGGCAGCCTTACGTACATCGACGGTGACGTGAACCAGAACCCCGCGCTGAACGGTGGCGTGCCCATCGGCAACGCGCAGACCACCGACGGCCTGAGCGACCCCAACCGAGGCAACTTCACCACCAACACACGGCTGGATCTCGCCTACGCCATCGGTTCGCACACGATCAGCGTGGGCATCGACAACCTGACGGCCAAGGCCTCCGACCAGGGCAGCGAGTCCTCGGGACCGGGTTATACGTGGTCGTATAGCCAGTCGTTGCCGGACGTGCCCATCAATTCCGACCTCGGCGTGGGTGCCACGGGCGACTTTCCGAATGGCGCGGAAGGCTATTTCGTCCAGAAGAACACCTATAGCCAGATCGCCACCGTCCGTTCGACGCAGCGTGCGCAATACATCGAAGACAAGTGGCAGGTGAACGATCGCCTGCTGTTGCAGCTGGGCCTGCGCAACGACCAGTTCACCAACTACGACTCGGCCAGCCAGGCCTATATCACGCAGACCAAGCCGCAATGGGCGCCTCGCCTGGGCTTCAGCTGGGATGTGCTCGGCGACGCCAGCTTCAAGGTCTATGGCAACGCCGGCCGTTATTACCTCGGCCTGCCGCTGAATCCGGCGCTCAACTCGGCCGCGGCGACGACCAACACCGTCCAGTACTACACGTACAGCGGCATCGCCAGCGACGGCACGCCCACCGGGCTGACCGCGATGTCCGGTCCCGTGTCGGGCCTGAACCTCTACGGCCAGCAGCCCGACCCGAAGATGACCACGGCCAAGGGGCTCACGGCCGAGAAGCAGGACGAGTACATCCTCGGCTTCACGAAAACGGCGGGTCCGTCGTGGGTCTATGGCGCGAAGCTGATGTACCGCAGCCTGCGCAATGCCATCGACGATTACTGCGACCGCGACGCGGTGCTGGCCAAGGCCGCTTCGCTCGGCTACGACGCCTCCACCAGCAACAGCTGCTTCCTGATCAATCCCGGCCGCGCCAACACCTTCACGCTGGTGGACGCGAGCGGGAACTACGTGGAAGTACCGATGAGCAATGCGGATCTCGGCTTCCCGAAGCTCAAGCGACAGTACTACAGCCTGGAAACGCTGCTAGAGCATCCGTTCGACGGTCGCTGGTACGCCAAGTTCGACTATGTGTTCTCGCGCAGCTACGGCAATACCGAGGGTCAGCTGCGTTCGGATGTGAGCCAGGCGAACGCATCCACCAGCTACGATTGGGACGGCGCGTCGATCATGCAGTTCGCCAACGGGCCGCAGAACAACGATCACACGCACCAGATCAAGCTCTACGGTTATTACCAGATCGATCCGGAGTGGCTGGTGTCGGCGAACCTGGCGATCATCTCCGGCAGCCCGAAGCATTGCCTGGGCTTCTACGGTGCCGAGGGGACCGATCCGCTGTCGTACGGAAGCCTCTACCACTTCTGCAACGGCGAGCCGTCGGCACCGGGCAAGCAGGGCAGGCTACCGTGGACGCGGCAACTGGACATCGGCGCGACGTACAGTCCGGCCTTCGCCGATCACAAGCTCAGCTTCAGCGCGAACATCTTCAACCTGACCAACGAGCAGCGCCCCTTGCAGCTTTCGCCGTACAGCGAGCTCAGCCCGCAGTTGATCAATCCGCTGTATCGCACGGTGACGATCCGCCAGCAGCCGCGTTATGCGCGGTTGTCGGTCAGTTACGACTTCTGACCAGCGATCAGGCCTGCACGGTTTGCGACGGCGTCCGCAGATTCGACGTCATGTGTCTTCGCGGAAGGTTCCTGGCACGAACCTGTCATATTCCGCCGCGACACTCGTCCGCCCAGGGGCAACGCAATAGTGGAGGGCGGGGAATGCAAGGCATGTCCCCGCTTCCGCGCAAAGGGCAAACATGACGTCTCAGGATCGGCGGCACTTCCTCAAGCTTTCACTTGGCGCGGCCGGCGCCGCTTTCACCGCGGGGGTGCTACCGCCGTCGATCGCGAAGGCGCTGGCGATACCGGCATCGCGGCGCACGGGTACGCTCGCCGATGTCGAGCACGTGGTGATCCTCATGCAGGAAAACCGCTCGTTCGACCATTATTTCGGTTCGCTTCGCGGTGTGCGCGGCTTCGGTGACCCGCGGCCCTTCATGCTGGCGAGCGGGAGGTCGGTCTGGCAGCAGCCTTATGCGGCGTCGACCGATGACTATCTGCTGCCGTTCCGTCCCGTCGCTGAGGATCTCGGCCTGCAGTTTCTCGAAGACCTGCCGCACGGCTGGAACGACACGCACGCCGCAGCCAATGGCGGGCGCTACGACGGCTGGGTGCAGGCCAAGGGCACGACCACGATGGCGTACCTGACGCGGGAAGACATTCCGTTCCACTATGCGCTGGCCGACGCGTTCACCATCTGCGATGCGTATCACTGCAGCATGTTGTCTTCCACGGACCCGAACCGCTACTACATGTGGAGCGGTTACGTGGGCAATGACGGCAAGGGCGACGGCCCGGTGCTGGACAATGCGGAAAAGGGTTACGACTGGACCACCTATCCCGAGCGCCTGGAGCAGGCGGGCGTGTCCTGGAAGATCTACCAGGACATTGGCACGGGCCTGGATGCCGCAGGCGGTTGGGGGTGGACGTCGAACCCGTATATCGGTAACTACGGCGACAATTCGTTGCTGTACTTCGACAAGTACCGTAACGCCCAGCCGGGCGATGCGCTGTACGAGAAGGCGCGTACCGGTACCGAGATCGCCAAGGGCCAGTCGCCGTTCGCCATCCTGCGAGAAGACGTACTCGCGGACCGCCTGCCGCAAGTCTCGTGGATCGCGGCACCGGAGGCGTATACCGAGCATCCGAGCTGGCCCGCCAACTATGGCGCCTGGTATCTCGACGGCGTGCTCGACGCGTTGACCGCGAATCCCGAGGTCTGGAGCAAGACCGCGCTTTTCATCACCTACGACGAGAACGACGGCTTCTTCGACCACGTGGTGCCGCCCTATGTGCCGGCCTCGCGAGAGCAGGGATTGTCGACCGTGACCACGGAGGGCGAGCTTTATCCCGGCGGTAACGGGTTCGTCGCCGGCGTGTATGGGCTAGGTGTTCGCGTGCCGATGCTGGTGGTTTCGCCCTGGAGCAAGGGCGGGTGGGTCTGCTCGGAAACCTACGACCACACCTCGATCATCCGCTTCCTGGAGCAACGTTTCGGCGTGCACGAGCCGAACATCTCCGCGTGGCGCCGTGCGGTATGCGGCGATCTCACTCGCGCCTTCGACTTCTCGCGGCACGATGCCGACGCACCGCGCCTGCCCGGCACGAACGGTTACGAGCCGGACCAGAAAGCTCATCAGGAGCTGCGTCCGACGCCGCCGTCCGACCAGCGCATGCCGCGACAGGAACCGGGACAGCGACCCGCCCGTGCCTTGCCATACGCGTTGGACGTGCAGGGGAGGGTGGACGTCGCCGCAGGGCGCTACCGGCTGGAGTTCATCAACCAGGGAAGGAGCGGTGCCTTCTTCCATGTGTTCTCCCCGGCAAGGACCGATGGTCCGTGGGCGTACACGGTGGAGGCCGGCAAGTCGCTCGCCGACAGTTGGACCAGCCTGTACAGCGGCAATGCCTATGACCTCTCCGTCACGGGTCCGAATGGATTCCTCCGCCAGTTCGCGGGCAGCCAGCCCGCGGCGGGCGATCGTGGCCGTCATGCCCAGCCCGAAGTGCGTCTGGCGACAGGTGGACTCGACGGGCTTCTGCGCCTGGTCATCACCAATGAAGGCAACGCCACATGCGTCGTGACGGTCACGCCCAGCGACGACTACACCCATCAGCCGCCGCGTCGCCACCTCCTGCTACCCGGCGGCCGTGTCGAGAGCCTCTGGGAGATCGTATCGAGCGACCATTGGTTCGACTTCAGCGTGACCAGCGACCACGACCCGCGATTCCTGCGGCGTCTGGCGGGACATAGGGAAACGGGGCGGGCGTCGCGGACGGATCCGGCGCTGGGTTCGGTGGCGAACGCGTCGACGACGGGATCGGACACGGTGCTACAGCCGTAACGCCCCTGGGGATCAAGGCGTTGATGAGAAAAATTGATAAGCCCTAGAAGGATTCACGGGCTAATCATCGAAGTGGCGTCAAGTCAGAATGGCGCCACCATGCATTCCTCTTCGATTACCGCATCTTCCCCGTTCGAGACGGACAGCCGTCCCGCTCATTGGAGCGGCGTGTTCGCCATGACGCTGTGCGTGTTCGCGCTGATCGCCTCGGAATTCATGCCGGTCAGCCTGTTGACGCCCATGGCGACGGATCTTCGGGTCAGCGAGGGACTGACCGGCTACGGGATCGCCATCTCCGGCGCATTCGCGGTACTGACGAGCCTGTCGATTTCCCGGCTTGCCGGCGCCATGAACCGCAAGAGCCTGCTGCTGGCACTGACCACGTTGATGGCCGTGTCCGGGGCGGTGGTCGCGCTCGCACCGAACTACCCGGTTTACATGTTCGGACGCGCCCTGATCGGCGTGGTGATCGGCGGCTTCTGGTCGATGTCGGCAGCCACGGCGATGCGCCTGGTGCCGGCCGAACATGTGCCGCGGGCCCTGGCCATCTTCAATGGCGGCAACGCGTTGGCGACGGTCGTCGCGGCGCCGCTGGGCAGTTACCTTGGCGCGGTGATCGGATGGCGGGGCGCGTTCCTTTGCCTGCTGCCGGTGGCCGCGATCGCGCTGGGCTGGCAGTGGATTAGCCTGCCCAGCATGTCCGCCGAACGCGTCGCACCCCACGTCAACGTGTTCGCCTTGTTCAAGCGCCGCGCGGTCGCGCTCGGCATGGCGGCCTGCGGCGTGTTCTTCATGGGCCAGTTCGCCTTGTTCACCTACGTGCGCCCGTTCCTGGAGACGGTCGCGCACGTCGATGCTCCGGCGCTGGCCTTGGTCCTGCTGGGAATAGGCGTGGCAGGCTTCGTCGGCACGGTGCTCATCGGTGCCTTCCTCAAGCGTGGGCTTTATCGCAGCCTGACCGCCATTCCCGTATTCATGGCGGTCATCGCACTCGCCCTGGTCTTCTTCGGTGCGAGATTGTGGCCGGTGGCTGCGCTGCTAGCCCTGTGGGGACTGTTCGCCACCGCGGCACCCGTCGGATGGTGGAGCTGGCTCGCGCAGACCTTCGCCGACGACGACGCGGAAGCAGGCGGTGGCTTGATGGTTGCCGTCGTCCAGTGTTCCATCGCGTCGGGGTCCACGATGGGTGGCCTGCTGTTCGACAGCCACGGCTACCGGAGTACCTTCATGGCCAGCGCCGCCGTGCTGCTGATGGCTGCGCTAATGGCTCACCTGACCGCAAGACGGCGTAGCTGCCACTAAATCGTTCCGCACCTCGGACGGTAGTCCGCACCCAGGATTAACTGTCCACGCCTTCGATCATGAAAATCCGATAGTCGGCGCCCTTGAAGCGGTGCTCGCGTGCTTCGCGATAGGCCGGGCTGTTGTACCAGGCCAGCGCATCCGCCTTCGACGGAAAGCTGAGAATGACCGCGCCTTCCACCTGGCTGCCTTCCAGTGTCTCGATGTCGCCGTAAAAGGCGAGGCGTGTTATCGGATGTCCTTGGCCTGCCGGACCGGCTTTCTCGCCATAGATCTTCAGTTCCGCCGGATCGGTCGTTCGCTCGCGGGTAAACACGACGTAGGTCGTCATGGGTTCGATTCCTGTACGTATGGGTCGAGATCGGGCCGCTCCCATGAGCGGCCCGTGATGGATTACCAGGGAAGCGTCTTGCCAAGATAGGTGAAGCTTCCTGTCGGGCCATCGGCACCGATCAGTGCCATGCCGACGCTGCTCTTCGCACCCGTCGGCACGTCGATTTCGCCCTGGCCGCCGTTCATGTCCGTCTGCACGTAGCCCGGATGGACGGCGTTGACCTTGATCGGCGTGTCGCGCAGTTCGTAGGCGAGATGGACGGTCCACGAGTTGAGTGCGCTCTTGGACGCGTCATACGCGGGGACCTTGAAGTTGTAGATCGGCGAGGTCGGATCGACGTGCAGCGTCAGCGAGCCCAGCTGGCTCGACACATTGACGATGCGAGCCGCGGGCGCCGCCTTGAGTAGCGGGAGAAACGCCTTGGTCACTTCGACGACCGCGAAGAGGTTGGTATCGAACGTCTCACGCCATGCATCCAGGGTCTGTTCGGACGGCGCCTTGCCGAAGTCATCGACGACGATGCCGGCGTTGTTGACCAGGATGTCGAGCTTGCCGAACCGCGCCTTCACCTCGGCAACGGCCTTCTGGATGGTATCGGCGTTGGTGACGTCCAGCACGATCGGCTCGACCGGCAGGCCTTCGGCCTTGAGCTTGTCCGCGGCGGCCTGGGCGCGTGCCGGGTCGCGGCCGGCGAGCAGGGTGGTGACGCCGGCTTCGGCGAGCTGGCGGACGGTTTCCTGGCCGATGCCGCGGGTGGCGCCGGTGACGAGGGCAACTTTCTGCGTGGCGTTCATTTCATATCCTTGACGGGCGGGTTAGCGATAGCGCTGGGATCGACATGTGGATGGCATGGCGAATTTAAAGCCCCGTCGGTTCAGATATTCAATCCGGGGTAGCCGCCACTGGGGTGGGCTAGAGTGGGGCGATAGGAGGTCCGGCAAGACAGCAAGATCGGTCGAGCACGACCCGGACCTCTGCGGGAAACTGTTCCCCGGCACGCAGGAACGAGTGATGACGACGACGCTGGAAAACTACCATCTCAGGATGCAACGGGTGCTGGATTACATCGACGGACATCTGGACGACGATCTGGACCTCGACACGCTGAGCGGCGTGGCCGCTTTCTCGAAGTTTCATTTCCACCGGCAATTCAAAGCCAGTTTCGGGCTCCCGGTGCATCGTTACGTGCAGCTTGCCCGGATGCGGCGTGCCTCGTTCCAGCTTGCTCATTCGGGCGCCCAGAGCGTCACGGATATCGCCATCGAAGCCGGATACGACGCACCGGACGCCTTCGCCCGCGCCTTTCGACAGCGGCTCGGGCAATCGCCTTCGTCATTCCGGAAAACCCCTGATTGGGCCCCGTGGCTTACCACCTTCGGTCCTCTCGACCACGCAAGGAACACACTCATGAAAATAACGTATGAACCCGGCGATGTAACGACTGTCTCTTATACACATCT
>NZ_JBPGXU010000005.1:0-89755 GCF_056755675.1 Luteibacter sp. KNZ12-1A
CGAATCGGAAACCCCCGCCCGACCGTCCGAGCCCGAAGGGGCGCAGCCATCAAACACGGCCGCGCAGCGGCATCCCTCCCCAAGGGACGGCGACTACCGTCGCGCCGAGGGTGGCGCCCGGCAGCTCCCCCGCCACGCCACGCAACGAACGCGAGGGCGAAGCCGAGCCGTACATGCAACCGGGCCCGCTGCCGCGGGATCGCCGACAAGGTCGGCTCCCACCAGGATCGGCTCCACTCGAAGTACCTGCCTTCGGGAACCGGCGGTTCTGGCCTCAGAGATCCTGGTGATACTGCACGTAAGGCGTACGCGACTGGTCCGGCTCGGGACCGGCGGGGCTGCTCGGTGCGTTACCCGACGACCACACGTTCTGCGCGCCAACGGACAACTCACCGCGCCAGGGCAGGCGCCAGGTCACGCCGAGGTCGATCGCGCTCCAGCGGCGGTCCGGGTTGATGCCGTTCACGGCGTTGGCTTCCGGCTGCATCGTGCGGCCGGTGATCGAACCCGACAAGGGACCGCGATCGACGCCGAAACTGAGCGCCTTCTGGTCCACCGTGCCGATGCCGAGAAGGTTGCCCGGCAGCAGGCGAATCCGGCCGATGCTCGCGCCGAGGTCGATGCCACTGCGCGCACCCAGGTCGACACGGCCATGGGCATTCAGTTCGGTGCTGGAGGAAAGTGCGCTGAGCGGCAAGCCCGAAGCGGTGGCGAGGCCAGGCAACACGCGAGGCAAGGCCGCACCCGTGCCGGTCGGGCGGCTGGAACCGACGCCGACGCCCACGCTGTAACCCGTGCCGCGGAAGGTGGCGCCCACTTCGCTGCCGACGATACGCGGAGGCGCACCGGGGGTGCTGCAGCGGTCGCTATGGCCCGCCGAGGCACCGCAGGATTCCACCGAGTTGATCCAACCCTGGCCACTGACGCTGGCATGGGCCTGGACACGCGGCCCCAGGTCGTATTGCAGTCCGCTGGACAGGAAGGGGCCCGAGTCCACCGGACGCAGGGCCAGTGGCTTGGCCTGGTCGGCGCGATCGTCGGACTGGAGGGACAGCGTGCGGCCATCCGGGGCGCGCCACAACGACAGGCTGCCCTGGTCCGCACGAGCGGACGAGGCCGGTTGCTGGCCCAGCAGCTGCGATGCCGTGGCGTCCGAACCCACCGGCGCGACCTGTCCTGCCGCGGCGAGCGGCATGAACAGAAGCATGGTGAGTAAGGATCTGCGCATCGTGGTCTTTATCGGCAGCGGCTGAGATTCCCCGAGGTCCCGCCTCAGCCTGACGGGAACGACTCGAGTCTAAACCATTTTACTTTTTACTAACACCCCGGGGAGGCCCTCTTCAGGATTCGGATTAGCTGCCGTTTATGACGCAAGGGAAGATTCGGGCGCCCAGGCGCAGGCCCCGTGAGATTGGGTTCCCCGCCCCATCGCACGGCCGCGTTAACACATATAGACTGACCCGACCACGACCGGAACCTCGTCAGGCGATGACTTTCGCTCCATCCCACAGCCCGACCTTGCAGGCGCCCGGTCACGGCGAGGTAGAGCCGTTGCAGGATGCCGTGGAGCGATTGCTGCGCGCAGCGGATGCGGAGGGCGTGCGTACGGAATGCGAGGCCTTCGTCCAGTGCTTGCTGCCGGATGCGAAGGTGACGTGGCGACCCGCGGCAAGCGGCGAGGCGGCCGTTCCGGGCGTGCTCGAACTGGCCGTCGACCCACAGAGCGAACGGATCCTCGAGGTCGTGACCAGCGACGCCGACCTGTCCACCGGGGGCGACATGCTCGCCTGGCTGGGCAGGCTCGCTTCTGCGCGCCTGCGCCAGCTCGCCGAAACGGCCAACCTCTACGAGGCGATCTCGCGCCTCGCCCTCGCCGAACGGCTCCAGCGCGCGTTGTACGCGATCGCCGAGCAGGCAGGCGCCGAGCACAACATGAAGGACATGATGAGTGCGCTGCACGGCATCGTGGGCAGCCTCATGTATGCCGAGAACTTCTTCATCGTCCTCTACGACGCACAGAACCGCACGGTGCGTTTCCCGTATTTCGTCGATACGGAAGACCAGGACATTCCCGATCCCGAAGGCGTCCGCACCATCGAGGCCATCGAGAACACGCTCACCTGGAACGTGTTGCAGAGCGGCCGGTCGATGATGGGTGCCAGCAGCGAACTGGAAAAGACCCTGCCCGGTCCGCGCGTCCCCATCGGGCCGCCCAGCGACGACTGGCTGGGCGTGCCGATGAAACGCGGCGAGGACGTCGTCGGCGCCCTGGTCGTGCAGAGCTATCGCGACGACACGCACTACACGGAAAACGATCGCGAGCTGCTCACCTATGTCGCGCAGCATGTGCAGACCGCGCTCGAACGCCGGCAGGCCCACGAGGAACTGGAGCGCCGCGTCACCACGCGAACGGCGGCCCTGCGCGAGGCCAACCGCGTGCTGCGCCAGCAAGTCCTGCAACGCCAGCGCGGTGAACGCCTGCAGGCGGCGCTGTTCCGCATCGCGGAACTGGCCAACACCTCCGACAGCATCGAGAACTTCTACGCCGCCGTGCACAGGGTCATCGGCGGCCTGCTGTATGCGCGCAACTTCTACATCGCATTGCTCTCGGAAGACCAGAACAAGCTGACCTTCCCCTATTCGGTCGACGAACTGGATGGCGTGCGCGAACCGCGCGAGCTGGGCCGTGGCCTGACCGAATTCGTGCTGCGCAACGGCAAGGCCTTGCTCGCCGACCGCGAGGAGATCGACCGGCTCAACCGCGACCACGTGCTCTCCCCCAGCGGCGCGCGTTCGCTGCACTGGCTGGGCGTGCCCCTGATCTGGAACGAGAAGTCGATGGGCGTGCTGGCCGTGCAGAGCTATACGCCCGAGCACACCTATAGCGCGCGCGACCAGGAACTGCTGACCTTCGTCAGCTACCACATCGCCAACGCCTTGCAGCGCAAGTACACCACCGAATCGCTGAAGCAGGCCTACGCCAGCCTGGAGCGGCGGGTGACCGAGCGCACGCGTGCGCTGGCCCTGGCCAACCGCGACCTGCGCGAGCAGATCGCCGAGCGCGAGCGCGTCGAGCGCCGCCTCAAATACGAGACCCTGCACGACTCGCTCACCGGGCTGCCCAACCGCACGTTGTTGTTGCAGCGGCTCGAGCAGGCGCTGAACCACTACCGCGAGAATCCCGTCGACCTGTTCGCGGTGCTCTTCATCGACCTCGACCGCTTCAAGGTCATCAACGATTCGGTCGGCCACCTCGTCGGCGACGATCTCCTCTTCCAGGTGGGCGGGCGTATCCGCGCCTGCCTGAAGACCCGCGATGTCGTAGCCCGCCTCGGTGGCGACGAATTCGCCGTGCTGGTCGAAGGCATCGTCGACCCGCAGTCGGCGACGCATATCGCCGAACGCATCATCGCCCAGTTGCAGACCCCGTTCCGGCTCGGCGCGAAAGAGATCTTCACGTCGGCATCGATCGGCATCGCCCTGCCCACGCCCGAGTACACCCGTCCGGAAGAGTTGCTCCGTGACGCCGATTCGGCCATGTACAGGGCGAAGGACGAGGGCCGGCACCGCGCCGCGGTGTTCGACGACCGTCTGCGCCGCGAAGCGCTTTCGTTGCTGGAACTGGAGGGCGACTTGCGCCGGGCGCTCACCCGCAACGAGTTCGTGCCGTTCTACCAGCCGATCGTCGATCTGGAAGACCACCGCGTGGTCGGCTACGAAGCGTTGCTGCGCTGGCGCCATCCCGAGCGCGGCTTGCTGTCGCCGGGTGAATTCCTCTCCGTGGCCGAGGACACCGGCTGCTCCGAGGCGATCGACTGGCAGATTTTCGAGCAGGTGGCACGCCAGGCCCGGGCGCTGGTGGGCGACGAAGGCTTTATCAGCATCAACGTGTCGGGCAGCCATTTCCGTTCGCCGGACCTGGACCAGCGCCTGCTCGACCTGCTTATCGAACACAAGGTGCCGGCCCGCTCCATCCGCGTGGAAGTGACCGAGCGCGCGCTGCTGGAGAACCCGGCCCAGGTGAAGCGCATCCTCGAGAACCTGCGCGACCACGGCGTGGGCATCGCGCTGGACGACTTCGGTACCGGCTATTCGTCACTCAGCTACCTGCACCAGTATCCGATCGAGACGCTGAAGATCGATCGCTCCTTCGTCATCGAACTGCCCGCCGAAGACAGCGAGGCGCACAGCACGGCGGTGGTCAGGGCGATCCAGGCCCTGGCCAATTCGCTGCGCATGCAGGTGATCGCGGAAGGCATCGAGACGGAATCCCAGATGCGTGCCCTGCGCCGGATCGGATGCCGTTTCGGCCAGGGCTTCCTCTTCGCCCAGCCCGCCCCTGCCAGCAAGTGGCTGGGCTCGCCGCTATCGCTGGACGCCTGACCCCGCTACTGCAGGGTCGAGGGCGAGGGCGGCGTTTCCACCTGGGTGAGCAGGCGCTCCGCATCCACGCGGTCGAACGTGTAACGGGTGGCGCAGAACTCGCAGATCACCTCGATCTCGCCGTCGCGGTCGTCCAGCGTGGCTTCGACCTCCTCGCGCCCGAGCGCGCGCAGCATGCCCTCCACGCGCTCTTGCGAGCAGGTGCAGCCGAAGGCCAGCGGCTTGGGCTCGTAGAGGCGCACCGATTCCTCGTGGTAGAGGCGGTACAGCAATTCCTCCGGCCGCGTGGCGAGCATTTCACTGGCACTGAGGGTGGCCGTGAGATGGCCCACGCGCGACCAGGCCTCGTCGTCGTCCTCGGCGGCGCTGTGGCCACCCTCTCCCGGCACGGGCTGTAGCATCAGGCCGACCGCATGCTCGCCATTCGCGGCGAGCAGGATGCGTGCGGGGAGCTGCTCCGAGCGTTCGAAGTAGTTTTCCAGTGCCTGGCTGATCGACTCCGTGTCGTCCAGCTCCACGACGCCCTGGTAACGGCCCCGCTCGGCATGGCCGATGGTGATCGCGAGCATCGCCTCGGGCAGGCCCGCCAGCGCGAGTCGCGCGGGCAAGGCCTTGGTGTCGTACCGCGCGAGGCCGCGCAGGCGACCCCTGTCGCTGCATTCGGCGAAGAGCAGGTGCAGCGGCCCCTGGCTCTTGAATTCCAGGGAGAGGGATCCCTCGAACTTGATGTTGCCCGTGAGCAGCGCGCTGGCGGCCACGGCCTGCCCCAACGTGTCGCGCAAGGCGGCCGGGTAATCGGCACGCGAGGCGATCTCGTGCCAGCTGGCGCCGAGGCGTACCAGCACACCGCGCACGCCCGCCTTCTCGAGCATGAAGCGGTGCAATACGTCTTCGGACGCAAGGGTTTCAACGATCGAATCGGTCACGGCGGTCTCCTGGTGATCCGACGGAAGATGGGGACTCGCCGGAGCGCCGGCAAGCCCGCGAAGGTCCAGGCCCTTATACTGCGCCATCCTTCGTCACCGCGCCGCCATGAGTCCGACGCCCCGTTCACCGTTCCGCCGGATCGCCCGCCTCGTGGGCCTGTCGCTCGTCTCGTGGCTGGCGTTGTCGTGCCTGGTGGTGCTGGTCCTGCGCTTCGTGCCGCCATGGACGAGCGCGATGATCATGGAGCGCCGCGTGGAGGCGCTGGTCGGTGGAGAGAAGGATTTCGCCTACCGCCATCGCTGGGTCCCGTGGGAACGCATCTCTCCGCAGGTCGGCATCGCGATGGTCGCGGGCGAAGACCAGAAGTTCCCGTTCCATCATGGCTTCGACGTGGACGCGATCCAGGACGCGATCGATGCCGCCGATGAAGGCAAGCGCCTGCGTGGCGCCAGCACCATCAGCCAGCAGGTGGCCAAGAACCTGTTCCTCTGGAATGGACGCAGCTTCGTGCGCAAGGGCATGGAGGCCTATTTCACCGTACTGATCGAAGCCCTGTGGCCGAAGCGGCGCATCCTCGAGGTCTACATGAACATCGTCGAGCTGGGTAATGGCGTCTACGGCGTCGGCGCCGCGAGCGACGTGTTCTTCCACACCACGCCCGACCGCCTCGGCGTCGTCCAGGCCGCGCGACTCGCCGCCGTCTTGCCGAATCCGCGCCGATTCCGCGTCGACGCACCCAGTGCGTACGTGCAGCGGCGCACGGCATGGATCGCCCAGCAGATGGGCCAGCTCGGCGGCCCCGCCTACCTCACCCGCCCGGCGCCCGTCGCCGGTCGTGTCCGCTGAGACCGCCCATGTCCTTTTCCCTCGCCATCGTCGTCCCCGCCTATAACGAAGCGCTGGTCATCGATAGTTTCCATGCCCGGCTCGGCGCCGTCCTCGGCACCATCGACGCGAACGCGCACGTCATCTACGTCGACGACGGCAGCCACGACGAGACATGGGCGCGCCTGTGTGTGCTGGCCGAGCAGGACCCGCGCGTGGAGGCGATAAGGCTGTCGCGCAACTTCGGCAAGGAAGCCGCCCTGACGGCCGGCCTCGACCACGTGGATGCCGACGCCGTGGTCGTCATCGACGCGGACCTGCAGGACCCGCCCGAGGTCATCCCCGCGCTCATCGCGCGCTGGCGCGAAGGCAACGACGTGGTCTACGCGACCCGCGGCGAACGCGATGGCGAAACGCGCACGAAGAAATTCACCTCGGCCGCCTTCTATCGCGTCATGGAACGCGTATCCGACACCCCGCTGCCCCGGGACACCGGCGACTTCCGCCTTTTGTCGCGGCGCGCGGTGGAAGCGCTGCGCGAACTCCGCGAGCGCCAGCGGTTCATGAAGGGCCTGTTCGCCTGGATCGGCTACCGGCAGGCCGCCGTCACCTACCACCGCGACGCCCGCTACGCCGGCAGCACGAAGTGGAACTACTGGCGGCTGACCAACCTCGCCGTCGAAGGCATCACCTCGTTCTCGACCGCGCCCTTGCGTATCGCCACGTGGCTCGGCGTCTCCGCCGCCACGCTCGCCTTCCTCTACGGCCTCTGGGTGTTGCTGAAGGTCCTGATCTGGGGCGATCCCGTCCGCGGCTACCCCACGCTCATGGTGGTGATCCTGTTCCTCGGCGGTGCGCAGTTGCTCGCGCTGGGCGTCATCGGCGAATACGTGGGCCGTACCTACTCCGAGTCCAAACGCCGCCCGCTCTACTACGTGGAATCGCGCCGGGGCGGCCGTCCGCCCTTCACCTGATCGTTACCCTGGCCGGTCCGTCGCGGCGGTAGACTGGAGCCCGAGCGGCACGCGCCGCGTCCATCCGGGGAGTCGAGCATGCAGCAGGTCAAGCATCTCCTGGCAGCGAAGGGCACGGCGGTTTTCGCCGTCGCACCCGAGGCGCCCGTCTATGAAGCGATCCAGCAGATGGCCGAGAAGAACGTCGGCGCGCTGGCGGTCATCCGGGGCAGCGAACTGGTCGGCATCGTTTCCGAGCGCGACTACGCGCGCAAGGTGATCCTCAAGGATCGCTCCTCGCGCGACACGCCCGTGGCCGACATCATGACGGCCAGCGTGGTGACGGTCGCGCCGGACGCTTCCGTCGACGAGTGCATGCGCCTGTGCACCGATGGCCGCCTGCGCCACTTGCCCGTGCTGGAAGGTGGCCGCGTGCTGGGCATGATCTCCATCGGCGACCTGGTGAAGGCCACCATCTCGGAGCAGAAGGAAACGATCAACCAGCTCGAGAGCTACATCGTCGGCTAGGTGTCCTTCGACTCGGGTTCGAGGTCCGGCGAGGTGGCGGCGCGCCGGGCCACCTCGGTCGCGATAGCGGCCAGCCCCGAACCGATCAGTCCTATGCCCGCGATGCCCACGCCCACGGCATGCAGGCCAGTGAGCCCGCTGGTGACCAGAAGGTCGCCGAAACGCCATACCGCCGTCTCGATGAAGTTCTTGCCCTTGTAGCGCGCCTCGCGGGGCATACGCGTGTACAAGGCGTCCGAAGCGGGCTTGGTCATGCCGTAGGTCGTCCCGCGCGTCACCACCTGCACGATGACGATCAGCGGCACGGCGATGCCGAAGAGCATCGTGTCCGGCCCGTGCAGGGTCAGCAGCAGGAGCAACCCGAAGTTCACCACGGAAGGCAGCACCAGCGCCCAGAGCGGACCGAAGCCGCGCATCAGCAGTGGCGTCAGGGTGAGTTGCAGCAGGGCACCGAAGCCATTGATCCACAGGTCGAGGTCGGCGTAGAACGCGGTACGTGCCGCGTTGTCCGTGAAGTGGGCCTTCGTGTAGTCGGCCATCAACGCGTACGCCATCGTGGCGATGCCGTCGCTCAGCAGCATCAGCAGGGTCATGTAGCGCAGGAACGGCTGCGAGAACGCCGCCTTGGCACCCTGCAGGATCGAGCCGCCCACGGGTGCGCCCCCACTGCGGTCGTTACCTTCCCTGTCCGTGGGCAGCGCCAGGAGCGCCCCCAGGGCCAACAACAAGATCACCGCGGACACCACGAGCATCGACGGTACGCCCAGGCGAACCACCAGCGATCGCGTGAGCAACGGTCCCACCAGCGCGCCGATCATCCCGCCGAAGGCGATGAAGGGGAAGACCAGGCGCGCCTCCACGCTCCGGTACACGTCCGCCATCACGCTCCAGAAGAGCGAGACCACGAACAGGTTGAAGACGCTCACCCAGACGAAGAACACCCGGCCGAGCACCACCGCGCCGATCCGGTCCTGGGCGGCGAAGGCAGGAACGAAGGCGACCAGGCAGACGACGAAGGAAAGGTAGCTGCCCAGCAGCACCTGCCTCCGGGGAAACCGGGCGACGAGCCAGCCGAACACCGGAGTCAGGGCCAGCATGACCACGAACACGATCGCGTAGAACATCGGCAGCGACGACGAACCCGCGGCGCCGACGAGCTGGTCGCGCACGGGTCGCAGGACGTAATAGGAAGTCAGCACCAGGAAGAAGGCGATGACCGAGAGCGCCAGGGTGGTTCCCTTGCTCCGGGCGGCATGCGGTGCTGCGTTCACGATGGCCGGCGTGTCCGGTGGAGTCGGTGAAGCCTAGCATGGCGAGACGTTCCGTTCAGCGTCGTCAAGGCACCATCCGTTGTCGCGGACGAGGAAGTAAAAGACAATGCCGGGAACGACGTCCGGACCCCTCCCGGCGTCCCCACTCCGCGGCGTGCCCCCACGCCTCGACCCCGCGAGAAAAGCATGTCGTTCCGTTCCGCTTCCCTGCTCGCCTGCGCTTTCGCCTGCGCCGTTGCCGCTCCCTTCGCGCTCGCCGCGCCGCCGCCGAAGCCGCCCGTCGTCCATGTGGACCCCGAAGCCTCCCGGCTGCCAGCGGAACGGGTCAAGGCGACCGTCGAAAGCTACAAACAGTGGCTGGATGCCGCCGAGGCTCGTGATGCCGCCCCCGCCATCGTCACCGCCGTGATCGTCGACGACAAGGTCGTGTACGAACGCGCCATCGGCTACGCGAACGCGAAGACCAAGGAACCCGCCACGCCGGAAACGGTGTTCCGCCTCGCCTCCCTGTCGAAGGCCTTCGCCACCGGCGTCACCGCCGTGCTGGTCCGCGCCGGGTTCCTGAGCTGGGACACCAAGCTCATCGACACCATCCCCTACTTCAAGCTCAAGGACATGCAGGCGGCCCAACAGGCCACCGTGAGGGACATCCTCGGCCAACGTCTGGGCCTGCCGCGCAACACCTACGACGCCATGCTCGAATCCGACGCGCCGTACGAGGAACTCGTGCGCAAGCTCGACGAGGTCGACCTCTCCTGCAAGGTCGGCGAATGCTACGGGTACCAGAACGTCGCCTTCAGCATGATCGGCGACGTCGTCTACGCGGTCACGGGAGATTATTTCTTCCGCCAGGTGGAGCGCCGCATCTTCGCGCCGCTGGGCATGACCACCGCCAGCTACGGCCGCGACGCGCTCGAGGCAAGCAAGAGCTGGGCCCGCCCCCATCGCGGCGGACCGCACAACTGGATTCCCTACGAGCCCAACGACAGCTACTACCGCGTCGCCCCGGCGGCGGGCGTGAATGCGAGCCTGCGCGACATGGAGCAATGGCTGATGGCGCAGATGGGCGGGCGTCCCGACGTGCTGCCCACGCCCCTGCTCGACGTGCTGCACGCACCGGAAGTGGCGACGCCTTCCGAGGAGCGCTCGCTGCCCTGGCGCCGGGCACGCGTGACCGACGCGCACTACGCGCTCGGCTGGCGCGTGTTCAAGTACGCCAACGAAGACCTCATCTACCACGCGGGTGCCGTGTCCGGTTACCGCACCATGATCGGCTTCTTCCCCAAGTACCATGCGGGCGTGGTGACGATGTGGAACGCCGCGGGACCGATCCCGGCCGGCCTCATGCCGATGGTGTTCGACAGCCTGCTCGGCCTGCCGCACGTGGACTGGGCCGGCGTGGAAGGTTCCGCGCGTACCGCACCGGTGGCGAAAGCCGCGAAGGCGCCGGCGAAATCACGCGCGAAGGCCGCCGCCAAGACACCTGCGAAGAAGAGCGCGGCCAAGCCGGCCAGGAAGAAGAAACCCGATTGATCCAGCCGCGGCACCGGCCGCGGCTGGTTTTGTCGTCACCGGCCGAGGTTGAACTGCAACCGCCGCCGTAGCGTCACGGTCATCGGTTCGCCGTTGCGCGTGGCCGGCTTGTACTCCCAACGGCTGACGGCGTCGATCGCCGAGCGGTCGAAGACGTGCTTGGGTTGCGCGTCGACCACGGCGACGTTGGTCACCGTGCCATCCGTACCCACCGTCAGCTCGACGTCCACCCAGCCTTCCTGGTTCGCACGCATGGCGGCGGTCGGATAGCGCGGGCTGACCTGGCGGATGAGGACGGCGTCGCTGATGGCGTCGGCGTCCGCGGCGGGTGCACGTGGCGCCGCGGCGGCCGGACGCGTGGGAGTCGTGGGGCTCGCCGCCTGAGATTGCTGGGCCACGCGTGCCGCCTGCTCGCGAGCCGCCTGCTGGCGCTGGGCTTCGGCGGCCGCCGCCTGCTCCGCCTGGAGCCTCGCGGCCGCGGCGGCATTCTGCTGGGCAAGCTGGGCTTTCTGCGCATCCACCGCCTGCTGCTGCTCCCGGTCCAGCGTCTTGCGCTGGGCGTCGAGCTTGGAGCGGAGGATCGTCAACGTGTAGTTCTCGGGGTCGGCCTTGGCCAGGAGATCGATTTCCCGCTGCGCCTCGTTGAAGTCACGCTGGTTGATCGTCTGCTCCGTGGCGGCGGCACCGTAGGAGAACGTCTCCCGCAGCGCATCCGCGGCCACCGGATTTCCCGGCTGCTTCTGCAGCACCTTCATGTAGAACTCGAAGGCATTGTTGCCCGCCGGGGCGACGAGCCGCTGCTCGTTCATCGCGGTGCGCGCCTCGGCCAGCAGCTGGTCGACGCTGAGCGCGTCCACGTTCGCCGGAGGCGTCTCGCGGGTAGCCGCCGCCTTTTGCGAGGCGGTGGGTACCGGCGATACGCCCGCGGCCGCATCGCGGTAAGGCTTGATGATCAGGAACCAGGCCGCGACCGCGAGCGCCAGCACGATGGCGATGACGGCGAGGGTGACGGGATTGACGGCGCCGCGGGCTCGCGAGCGCGCGGAAAAGCGATGACGGTTATCCATGGCGTTACAGAACGGACTCCGCAAGGCGCGCGCCCCCTGATGGCTTGACGCGGAGAACCCCCCGTCCTCCGCAGCGCGATGTGGCGACAAGGTAACCGTAATGGGCGCGTGAATCCAGTTGGGCGGCCTAGGAGCTTTTCCCGGGCCGGCAAAACCCCTGCTCCAGAAACGAACGACCCCGGCCAGGCCGGGGTCAAGTTTTCGAAGTGACTCCCCGCGCTGGGCACCGCGGGGAGCTAATTCGCAAAACGTACTTTCTTATTGGAAGGTGACGCTTACTTGGCCTTGGCGGCCTTGGTCGCGCGGACCACCTTGGCGGCGGCAACCTTCTTCGAAGCAGCCTTGCGCGGTGCAGCCTTGCGCGCGGCCTTCTTGGCGGGGGCCTTGCGAACGGCCTTCTTCACCGCCTTCTTGGCGGCGACCTTCCTGGCGGGCGCCTTGCGGGCGACCTTCTTAGCAGCAGCCTTCTTCGCCGGCGACTTGCGGGTCGCGGCCTTCTTGGTCGCGACCTTACGGGTCGAGGCCTTCTTTGCCGGCGACTTGCGCGCGGCGGTCTTCTTCACGGTGGACTTCTTCGACGCCTTCTTGGCGGCGGACTTCTTGGCAGTGGCTTTCTTGGCAGTGGCCATAGTTCTTCTCAGCTCCTCATCAGTTGGCAGTGGTTGCCCAGTAAAAGCGTGGAGGAACGCTTCGACCAGCAGGTCGCTGTTCGTAGCGTGCCTCAAATTGTTCACCTGGCGGCGAGTACGTTCATCGGAAAGCAGGCGGAGGATGTGCAGCGGAATCGATACTGTGATCTTTCTTACCGAGCCCGCTTTCGAACCATGCTCCACGTACGGCCTGATGAATTTTCCTGTTTCCATTTCCGGTTCCCCGTCAATTGACGCAAAAGCTATTCCTGAACATTTCCGCTGTCAATAAATTTTGGCTCTAAATTGAAGACCTTGCGGACGCATAGCCGGGCCTTCCCCGCCATCGCCGAGGTGCGATCGCACCCGTCGCGACGAGCACCGCGGATATTTGGACATCTAAAACAAAACATACCGCGCAAACATATCGGTTCAGCAAACGCCTTAAATAAAGGCATTTTTCGTTCGCCACGAGAAACGACGACGACAAGCGGGGACACGAGATGACGCTCGTGAGAGATCGCCTGGATGGTGTCGTCGGACCCCTTCCCGGGGGATGAACGGAGTTCAACTGGGGGGCAAAAAATATTTTTGCCGGACCCGCCCAAACGGACAAAAAAATGCCGGTCGAGGTCGACCGGCACCATGTTCGGGGTTCGAGGAGGGGATCAGTGATCTTCGTTCTCGATCTCTTCGGCGTACTCATCCGGACCGAGCAGGTCGTCGAGTTCGCCCTTGTCGGAGATCTCCAACTTGAAGATCCAGCCTTTGCCGTACGCGTCCTCGTTGATCGTCTCCGGCTTGTCGCTGAGGACATCGTTCACGGCGGTGACCTTGCCGGAAACGGGAGCATAGATGTCGGAGGCGGCTTTCACGGATTCGACGACAGCGACGCCGTTGCCGGCCGTCACTTCCGTGCCCACTTCCGGCAGTTCGACGTAGACGAGATCGCCCAGCGCCTCTTGCGCGTGTTCGGAGATGCCGACGGTGACGGTGCCGTCGTCCTCGACCCGGACCCATTCGTGGGACTTCCGGAATTTCAGATCGCCAGGGATTTCGCTCATGGGGTATGCCTCGTTGTCTCGGGACGGTCGCTGATGTGACGGCCGATTGTACCGTTCTATGCGTTTCAGGAAAGCGTTCGGGCTGGCCGCGGGGAAAAAAGAAGCGCCCTGTGGTTCGAGCCGGGGCGGCGCACAAGTCTTTCGCCGACACGAACCTCACGCTTCCACCGACAGAAGACCGTCGGCGCGGGCGACTACCTTATCCATGCGGCTCGACCTCGACGACGCCGCATCGGCCTCACCTTCCCCTGCAATGAGGTGACAGCCCACATCCCCCGCGGTGCGAGCCGCGAACCCATATCAAGGACTACCCATGAAACGGATCCTCAATCTCACCCTCGTCGGCGCGGCCCTCGCCCTCGCCCTTTCTTCGCCGCTCATGGCCGCGGAGGTCACCTCGGTCAACCAGGCACGGGAAGAAACGGCGAAGGCCATCGCCGCGCTGGTCAACGATCCCTCCTTCGACGCCACGCTTCGGGAACAATTGAGCAAGGGTAAGGCGCCGCTGGCCGACGTGCTACGCAACTACGCCGGGCACGGAACGCAGGCCAGGGAAAACGTGACGACCGACCTGCGCGACCTGGAGCGCCAGGCCATTCGCCTGCGCGGTCTCGATGGCGCACTGGACGCCCTCTTCGATATTCGCGTACATGGCGTGGACAAGGGCCAGCCGATCACGAGCATCCGCGGCTTCTGGACCGCGACCGTCAGCAAGGACCTGGCCACCGGCCAGAAGCAGCTCGTGGCCTACGACCCCTCCGGGCGTGAGCAGCGGTTCTCGCTCGATGCGGCCCCGGACGTACCGATGTTGATCGTGGAGTCGGACAGTTCGGCGGCGCTCCAGGCCGGCATGACCGTCATGAACGAGGTCCTCCGCAACAGCGGCATGCAGGCCCCCACCACCGCCGGCAGTTCGCGCGCGGTCAACGCATCGGAAGAACTGACGATCCTGCGGGAGATCCGGCTGGAAAACGACCACGAGCCCAACATCCAGGGCGACGCGGAGATCTTCGCCATCGTCTCCGGCGTGGCACCGGACGGGACACCGCGACTCGTCACCAAGGACATGCCATGGCTGGACCACGACAAGCGTTGGTACAAGCCCGGCATGGACCTCATCAACTGGACGGACTACGGGACCAACTACGTCAACGTGCAGTTCTTCGAGGAAGACGGGAACACGAACTTCAAGGCGCTCGCCGTGGCCGTTACCAAGGCGGTCGGGGACCTGGCGCTCGTCGTGTCCCCGGGCGCACCGCCCGCGCTGATCGTCGCCGGCGTATCGAAGGTAGGTGCCGAGATCATCAACGCCATGGACGAAAAGTGGTTCCAGAACGATGCCGACTACGTGGATTCCTTCTACGTGATCGAGCGCGGTGGCAAGTACGGCAGTGATGTGGCGCCGCTGGTCGGCGCGCGGGGCGAGGCGAAGATGGTGCTCGCACCATATGTCGTGAAGTCCCGGTGAGGTCGGTGGAGGGGTGGCCCGACGGCCACTCCTCCACTCCGGTGCCTACAGAGAGGAATCAGTCGACGATGCCCGGCATCGGCTGGCCGTCGCGGACGAACGGGAACTTCACCACGCGCACCGGCACTTCACGGCCACGGATATCCACGCGAACCTGTCCCAGTTCACCGGCGGGCACACGGGCGAACGCCACGGACTTGCCCAGGGTGGGCGCGAAACCGCCCGAAAGGATTTCACCCTCGCCGGCGGAGGTCAGCACCTTCTGACCGTGGCGCAATACGCCCTTGTCGTCCATCACCAGCCCGACCATGACCCGCGGCACGCCCGCCGTCTTTTGCTTCTCGAGCGCGGCACGGCCGATGAAGTCGCGGCCTTCGTCCAGCGAGATGGTCCAGGCCAGCGAAGCCTCCCATGGCGTCACCGTCTCGTCCATGTCCTGGCCGTAGAGGTTCATGCCCGCTTCGAGGCGAAGCGTATCGCGCGCACCCAGGCCGGCCGGGGCGACGCCCGCCTCGCGCAGAAGGTTCCACAGCTCCACCACGCGCGTGTTGGGTACCACCACTTCGAATCCGTCCTCGCCGGTGTAGCCGGTACGGGCGAGGAACAGGGGCATGCCGTTGGGGCCTTCGATCTCGATGGCCGCGAACTTGCCGAGCTTGGTGGCCTTCTCGCGAACCTCTTCGGGAAGCAGGCCGATCATCTTCACGCGGGCATTCGGCCCCTGCACGGCGATCATGCCGAATTCGGGACGCTCGCGGACAGTGACGCCGAAGCTGGCCGCCTGCTTCTCGATCCAGGCCAGATCCTTGGCACGGGTCGCCGCGTTGACGACCAGGCGGAAGAAATCCTCGCGCAGGAAATAAACGATGAGGTCGTCGATGACGCCGCCGTTCTCGTCGAGCATGCAGGTGTAGAGCGCCTTGCCGGACTTGGCCAGCTTGTCGACGTTGTTGGCCACGAGCCTGCGAAGGAACTCGCGGGTGCGATCGCCGGTGAGGTCGACCACCGTCATGTGCGATACGTCGAACATGCCGGCGTCCTTGCGGACCGCGTGATGCTCCTCGATCTGCGAGCCATAGGCGATGGGCATGTCCCAGCCGCCGAAGTCGACCATGCGGGCACCGAGCTCGCGGTGGGTGGCGTTGAGTGCGGTCTTGTCGGTCATCGTCGTACCTTGCAGGGGAATGGCGGCGGGTGCAGCCTGGCATTATCGGGCCCCGGGCGGTTCCAGTCCAAGCGCGGCCGCAGCATCGGCGATTTCGTGCGGTAGTCCTGCTAGCCTTTGGCGCATGGCGACAGTACCCCCCCTCCCCGGCTCGGCCACGCTCACCCGCGACACGGGCGGGACGCGGTTGACCATCGCCGGCGACTGGACACTGGCCCATTATTCCAATCTCCAGCACCGCGCGAACGAGCTGTCCGGGTCGATCGACACCGGCGTCGCCGTCGACATCCACCAGCTGGGCGCCATGGACACCTCGGGCGCCTTCGTCATCGCCGAGTTGCTGGGCAGCTCGCGCACCCAGGCCCTGGCCCAGGACGAAGCCCTTCCGCCAGCGCGCCGCGCGCTGCTGAAGACCGTGGGCGATGCCATCGATACCTACTGCACGGGCGTGAAACGGCCTCGCGATGCCGGCTTCGTCGCCGCGCTGGAGCGCATCGGCAAGGCCATGCAGGGGTTCTGGAAGCAGACCGCCAAGCTGCTGGCCTTCATAGGCATCACCTTGCAGGGCTTCCTCGCCACGGCATGGCGGCCGCGCCGCTGGCGGGTCACCTCGCTGGTGTCGCACATCGAACAGACGGGCCTCGATGCGGTGCCTATCCTCGCCCTGCTCTCCTTCATGGTCGGCTGCGTGGTCGCCTTCCTCGGCTCGACCGCGCTGGCGAGTTATGGCGCCAGCCTGTTCACGGTGGACCTGATCGGCTTCGCCTTCCTGCGCGAGTTCGGCGTACTGCTCACCGCCATCCTGCTGGCGGGCCGGACCGCCAGTGCGTTCACGGCGCAGATCGGCTCGATGAAGGCCCGGGAAGAAATCGACGCCATCCGCACCCTCGGTCTCGACCCGGTGGAGCTGCTGGTGCTGCCGCGTGTACTCGCCCTGCTCGTGGCCCTGCCGCTGCTGACCTTCCTGGCGATGATCGCGGGGATCGTCGGCGGCGGGGTGGTCTGCATGGCGGTGCTGAAGATGTCGCCATCGATGTTCCTGTCGATGTTCCAGGCGGACATCTCGCTGACCCAGTTCCTGGTCGGCATCGCCAAGGCGCCCGTCTTCGCCTTCATGATCGCCGTGATCGGTTGCATGGAAGGCTTCAAGGTCTCCGGCAGCGCGCAGTCCGTCGGAGAGCACACCACCTCGGCCGTGGTGCAATCGATCTTCGTGGTGATCCTGCTCGATGCGCTCGCCGCCCTCTTCTATATGGAGATGGGCTGGTGACGCGCGAGACCGTCATCGAGGTCCGCGGGCTGGTCAACCGCTTCGGGTCGCAGACCGTGCACGAGAACCTCGACCTTGACGTCTATCGAGGCGAGATCATCGGCATCGTCGGGGGCTCGGGCACCGGCAAGTCCGTGCTGCTGCGCACGATCATCGGGCTGGTGAGGCCGGTGGCCGGCGAGGTGCGCGTGTTCGGCGAGAACCTGCTCGCCCTGTCGGACGAACGGCGGTCCCGGGTGGAGCGACGCTTCGGCGTGCTGTTCCAGAGCGGCGCGCTGTTCTCCTCCCTTACGGTGGCGGAGAACGTGGCCTTGCCCCTGGTCGAGCATGCGGGCCTGCCCCGCGTGGATGCGCAACGGCTGGCCGGGGTGAAGCTCGCCCTGGCCGGCCTGCCCGTGGATGCGGGGAGAAAATATCCCTCGCAGCTTTCCGGCGGCATGATCAAGCGGGCGGCCCTGGCACGCGCACTGGCCCTCGATCCGGAGATCCTGTTCCTCGACGAGCCCACCGCCGGGCTCGATCCGATCAGCGCCGCCGCGTTCGACAGCCTCATCGTGACCCTGCGCAACGCGCTGGGTCTCACGGTGTTCCTGGTGACCCACGACCTCGATACCTTGTATTCCACCTGCGACCGCGTCGCCGTGCTTTCGCAACGGCGCGTGCTGGCCGCCGCGCCGATCGACGACGTGGCCCGCACCGACGACGCCTGGGTCCAGGCTTATTTCAATGGACCGCGCGGCCGCGCGGCCACCCGCGCCGCTCATCCCGGCAAGGACTGAAGACCATGGAAACCCGTGCCCATCATGTCTTGATAGGACTGTTCACCGTCCTCGTCGTCCTCTTCGGCCTCGGCTTCGGTGTCTGGCTGGCAAAGGCGCATTCGGACCAGGAGTGGAATTACTACGACATCGTCTTCAACGAGGCGGTGACCGGCCTCTCCAAGGGTGGCGCCGTGCAGTACAACGGCATCCGCCTGGGCGACGTCATGCAATTGCGCCTGGACCCGGAAGATCCGCGCCGCGTGCTCGCCCGCGTCCGCGTGGAGGGCGACACGCCCCTGCGCAAGGACACCCATGCCAAGCTCGCCCTGACCGGGGTGACCGGCGTGGCGATCATCCAGCTTTCCGGCGGCTCGCCGGGCAGCCCGCTGCTGGTGGGCCACGATGGCGAAGTGCCGGTGATCATCGCCGATCCCTCCCCCTTCGCCCGCCTGCTGGCCAACGGCGAGGATCTCATCACCAATATCAACCAGGCCGCGGCGCGGGCCAGCGAACTCCTCTCCAAGGAAAACGTGCACCGGATCGAGAACACCCTCGATCACCTGGACAAGACCACGGGCGTGATCGCAGACGAGCGAGAGGACATCCGTTCCCTTATCAAGCAACTGGCCCTGGCCACCCAACAGGCCAACGACACGCTGGCCGAGAGCCGTACCCTGGTGCACAACGCCAACGGGCTCATCGATGGCCAGGGCAAGGCGACGCTGGAAAGCGCGCAGCGTGCGATGGCTTCGCTGGAGCATTCGATGGCGTCGGTCGACCGCCTGCTCAACGACAACAGCGATGCGATCAATGGTGGTGCCGCGAGCCTGGGCGAACTCGGGCCCGCGTTGCGCGAACTGCGCGACACGCTGGGCTCTCTGCGTTCCATCACGCGTCGCCTCGACGAGAATCCCAGCGGCTATCTGTTCGGCCGCGAAAAGACCAAGGAGTTCACCCCATGAGCCGTGCCCGCCTCGCCGCTCCGTTGGTTCTCGCGCTACTGACGGCGTGCTCGATCCTGCCCAAGACGGAAACGCCACATATCTATACGTTGCCGGCCGCGCCCGGCGCTCGCCCCGCCTCGCCGGCACCGGTGAACTGGGCACTGCGCGTCGCGGCACCGAATGCGCCGCGCGCGCTGGACAACTCGCGCATCGCGGTCGTGCCGGAATCGAACACCATCACGGTGTACGGCGGCGCCCGCTGGGCGGATACCTCGCCGCACCTCTTCCGCGAACGCCTGGCCGATGCCTTCCGCGATACCGGGCGCGTCGCCGCGATCAGCACGGACGACAGCAACCTCGCGGCCGACTACGAACTGGGCGGCGGGCTGGGAGCGTTCCAGACCGAGTACGTGGGCGGCAAGCCGGAAGTAGTGATCCGCTACGACGCGGTACTGGCGAGCACGCGCAAGCACCAGATCGTGGGTAGCCGTCGCTTCGAGGTGCACGAGCCCGTCGATGGGAAGGAGGTACCGCGGGTGGTCGAGGCATTCGGACGGGCGATGGATAAGGTGTCGGCGGACGTGGTGGGATGGACGTTGCAGACGGTGCCGGCGAAATAAGGTTTTCTCCGTCCGCAGGCCTAGTGTCGGTGGCGCCACGCATAGGCGACCAACGCAAGGGGATCGAAGCGGAACCCCAGACGGTGCTCTCCGGCAGGCACGCAGACGGCGCGGAACATGCCATTGGCCCGATGGATGGGAATGGTCTCGCCATCCAGCTCCCCTTTCCAGCCGGGGTAATCCAGATCGCCCATGGCGAGCCAGGCATCCGATGCCGCCGTCACTCGCAGGTCCGTGCGCGTGGGGGTCGCCGCGACGACCACGGCGGTAGCGGTGCCCTTGCACGAATCCGCCACTGCACTGGCCACCGCGAAGTCTTCATCGTCTCGGGGCGTAAGCCAGAGCATGCGGCTGAAATCGGTACGGGTGAACTCGTCCACGTCAGGCGCGACGTCGACGTCCAATAGCGTCGCCGATGTGGGGTTGAGCAGGCGTGGATAGGCACCTTCGTTGCGCCAGATATCCACGTCCTTCGTTGACTGAGCGATCGAATAGCCGGCAGGTGCATGGAAGGATGGCCGGTCGGTGCGATGACCCACCACGAGGTATCTCACGCTCAACAAATCATCCAGTCGGTTTCCCGGCGGCTCGTTGTATGGTGCCGGGCCTTGAGGGCCATTGCTGCTTTCGCGAGGTCGGTACCACGTTTCATACAGCGCGTAACGCAACGGGTTATAGCCCCGTGTGGACGAGATACCCAGCAAGGAGCCGGAGTTGTCCCATGTGGTACGCGTATCGATCGTGCTGATGCGGTAAGGCAATGCGTCGCCTTCGTGGCCAAGGCTCTCCACCAGGTAACCCACCGCCGGACTCTTCACGAAGCGCGCGGCACCATTAGCCGTCTCGTTGAACGTGCCGTTGAGGTTGAAACTCCGGTAGTCGGCGACCAGCACCGCCATGAACCAAAGCGCGGCTCGCCATGAGCTACCTGGACGCCCCAATTGCCAGAGCGCCGCGCCCGCCACCACCACCGCCAGGAAGATCGCCGCATGGCGATCTTCCGTGGCCAGGCAAAGGACGACGAGCCACAACGTGGCGCCTGCGAGAAGCACCACCGGTTCTCGCCGCGACTCCAGTCGTATCCGGCTCGCGGCGATCCCGCTGATGACGGCCATCGCAAAGTTGAAGAGGTAGGCGGCGTCGGCAGGTCGTCGAAAATGGACGAGCCCAGGCAACCAGGAATACAGCAAGCCGTAAATGGGCGTATTCGTGCCGAGCATGTAGACGACCGCAAGCAGTGCGAGGATGCCGGACGATGCCAGCGCGGGACGCAAGGTGGAAGCGGCCCAGGCACGCGGCAGGCCCCATAGCGCCAGGAGCGGAAGCGTCCCTATGTAGAGAAATGCTGAAACGACATCGAGTGGCGCCTTCGACAAGTTGCGCAGGCCGTCGAAGGCATTGGGGTCGAGCAGGAACAGGAATGCCCGGACATCCAGCGATCCTGCGGCCGCGGCGGCCAATGGCAGGTCCATCCGGTTCGAAACGGACATGGCCGCCCAACTGAAAACCAGCTGGGGCAAGCCCAGGACGGACGCGACGACGATGGCGAGGAACGTGCCGACGAACCAGTGTCGACGTTGGGCTGGCGAGTAACCCTTCCAGCATCGGGCGGTGGCGATCACAGCCTTTGCCACGATGACGAGGACGAACAAATAGGTGATCTGGACGAGTTGCGTGACCATCGCACCGGCAGCGAGTCCCAGTGGCAGGCCGCGCCGCCATCCCGGGTTCCGTAGGAATTGACTCAGCGCAAGGAGAACCACCGGAACATAGGCATATGCGATGACGTCGGGGACGTGTTCCAGGCGGGATGCCGCGACACCACCCGCCATGAACACCGAGGCGCCAAGCAAGGGGCCCAGCGCGTTACCCCCATAGCGCCTCAAGATGTCGAGCATCGCGGCGCCACCCATGAGCACGTGAAGCAAGACACCCCAAGCGAACCAGACCGCCCCAGGGTTTGCCGGCAAGAGCATCCACGCCATGAGGAGTGGCGAGAACATCATTCCCTGGGGGTCACCAATCTGCGGGTAACCCGCATAGATATATGGGTTCCACCAAGGCGCAAGTCCCCCACGCAGGCTATGGGCGTTGAAGTAGACGGTGGGATAGAACTGGTCCAGCGCGTCCCAGGGCAAGACACGGCCGCCGAAGAGAACGTTGAAGTTCAGTACGATCCAGACAACGCAAAGCACGGCGAACAGCCGGCGAAAGGAGTGAATGTCTGGATTCAATGTTCCGCCGCGGAGGTCTGGTTTCGCGGCGGAGTATAGAAGAACGTGCCGCGCCTGGTGGAAGCCGACCCGCTCTTGGTGGGAGCCGACCCGGTCGGCGATGCCCCTGTGGGAACCGCTTCAGCGGCGAAGCTCCCCGATACACCGAAAGGTGAGGTTGACCCGCGGCCCCGCGACCCGCTTCCGCACCGGCAACTCATGCTTGTACAAGCGCTGCGTGTCCCCCGCCATCCGTAGCAGGCTGCCATGCGGCAGATCGATCGCCATCGGCTCGCCGCCCGCCTTCGCCCGGAAGCGGAACGTCCTCTTGGCACCCAGGCTCAAGGAAGCGATCAATGGCTCCGGACCCAGCTCCGGTTCGTCGTCGCTGTGCCAACCCATGCGGTCGCCGCCATCGCGATACAGGTTCGCCAGGACGCTGTTGAAGCGGCCGCCACACGCCTCGGTGACGCGCTCACGCAGCGTCGCCAACGCCGGCGTCCATGGGTGCGGCACCAAGCGCGTGCCCGAATAGCGGTAAGTGGCGTCCTCGTCGCCGATCCAGGCGCTCAGCCGAGGCGAGTCCACGACACGGCCAAACAGGCGGATGCGATGCACTTCCCAGGGCAATTCATCGAGCAGCCGCGCGAGCAAGGCATCGGCCTCTTCGCGGCCCAGCCACGCCGGCGCGAACGTGACGTCCGCGCCGGGCAGCGCGATGCGATACCAGCCGGAGTTCAGGCCGGCTCCACCGGGTAAGCCGGCTCGGCGTCCAGCGAGGACGCACATACGCCGGCCAGTTCGAGCAAGCGGAGATCCGAGCCGCGCGCGCCGATCAACTGCAGGCCGATCGGCATGCCGTTGGACAAGGTGCCCATGGGAATGCTCACGGCCGGGCAACCGGCAAGGCTGGCGAAGCTGCACAGGTCGGCCTGCGAGGACGGCACCGGTCCATCGAGCGGGAACGCGCCCTGCGGCGTCGTGGGCAGCACCAGCACATCGACCTGGGCGAACAGGCGGCGCATCTTCAACGTGGCCGCGTCGAGCACGAGGTCGGCCGCCACGTAGTCGGCTGCGGACTTCTTCGCCGCGAAACCGACCATGTCACGGAAACCGTTCGATACCGGGTAGGCCTCGTCGGCCAGTTCGGCCGCGAAGGTGTTGAGCATTTCCGCTTCCATCAGCAGGAGGCCGGCGCGGCGGGTCCGGGCGAAATCCCAGTCGGAAAAATCCACGGTCCGGCGTTCGCCCAGCTCGCCCTTCAGCTTCGACAGGGCGTCGTTGAACACGTCGACGACATCCTGTTCCACACCCACGGCCGCGAGATCCGGCAGGAAGCCCGCGCGGAGGTTGCCCGGCTCCCAATCCGGTGGCGAAAAGGCGACGCGGCGGCGGCGGGAACGCGCGTCGTCGGCGTCATAGCCGGCCAGCGTCTGCAAGAGCACCGTGAGGTCGTCCACGCCACGGGCGAGCAGGCCTACGGCGTCGAGGCGACGGGCGGCAGGTACGAGACCACGGGTCGAGATTTCTCCGTGGGTGGGCTTGAGCGCGTAAACACCACAATAGCTGGCGGGTACGCGGATCGAACCGAGGGTGTCCGAGCCGATGGCCGCGACCGCGAGCCCGGCGGCCACGGCGGCGGCCGCGCCGCCGGATGATCCGCCCGCCGTATAGCCCAGGCGATGCGGATTGTGCGTCGCGCCATGGAACGGGTTGTTCGTGGTCAGGCCGAGGGCACCTTCGTCCATGTTGGTCTTGCCCACCAGCACGGCCCCCGACGCGCGCAGCCGCGCGACGATGTGGGCGTCTTCCTCGGGCACGACGGTGCGTCGACGCATGCCGGCCCGCGTGGGCACCCCGGCCACGTCGAAATTGTCCTTGATGGCGATCGGCAGGCCATCGAGACGGCCGATGACACCGTCGCGACGCCGCCTGTCCGCCGCCAGGGCCTGTTCCTGGATCAGGGAGACGCTGTAGTCGGCAAAAGCGTTGAGCCGGGGGTTCAGGCGCTCGATGGCGCCCTGGTAAACGTCGGAAAGGGCCTGTGGCTGGACCCTTCCGATGGCCAGCCAATGCAGGATCTGCAGCAGTGTGGCCCGTCGCATGTCGACATCGGCGACCGGCGGCATCGTATTCATGAAATCTCCTTGCACGTGGGACGATTATGAACGCGCCATGTGAAGATCGTGCAACCCCTGATGTTTGAAACGCCGATTTGCCCCGCTCCCGGCGAAACCGGACAATGCCGGGTTGATTCCGCAGCCAGCCGATGAGTGAGCCAGCCATGAGCGAACGCGAAACCATGGAATACGACCTCGTCGTCGTCGGGGCCGGCCCGGCGGGCCTGGCGTTCGCCATTCGTACGAAACAGCTCAATCCCGAGGTATCGGTCTGCGTGATCGAAAAGGCCTCGACGATCGGCGCGCAGATCCTCTCCGGCGCCGTCATCGAGCCGGCTCCGCTCGACCGCCTGCTGCCCGACTGGCGCAAGAACCCGCCGCCGGTCTGCGTGCCGGTGGCCAGGGACGAGTTCTGGTTCCTGCGCGACCACGCCTCCGGCACCAGGCTGCCGATGACGCCGCCGCAGATGAACAATCACGGCAACTTCATCGTGAGCCTCGGAGCCCTGTGCGCCTGGCTGGCGCCGCAGGCCGAGGCGCTGGGCGTGGATGTGTTCCCGGGCTACGCCGCGGCCGAGGCCCTGTTCGACGAAGGCGGCGCGGTGAACGGCGTGCGTATCGGCGACATGGGCGTCGCGCGTGATGGCAGCCACAAGCCCGGCTACACCGAGGGCATCGACATCCGGGCCAAGGTCACCGTCCTGGCCGAAGGCTGCCGCGGCCATATCAGCAAATCGCTGATCAAGAAGTTCGACCTCGATGCCGACAGCGATCCGCAGACCTACGGCATCGGCATCAAGGAACTCTGGCAGCTGCCGCCCGGCCGGGGCGAGCCCGGCAAGGTGGTGCACACCGTCGGCTGGCCACTGACCACCGACACCTATGGCGGCAGCTTCCTGTATCACCTGGACAACGACCGCGTGGCGGTCGGCTTCGTGGTGGGCCTGGACTACCCCGATCCGAATTTCTCGCCGTTCGAGGCGTTCCAGCAGTTCAAGCACCACCCAAACGTGAAGGGCCTGCTCGATGGCGGCAGCATCGTCTCGGCGGGTGCGCGCGCCATCATCGAAGGCGGCTGGCAGTCGCTGCCGAAGGTCGAGATGCCGGGCGCGATCCTGATCGGCGATTCCGCCGGCCTGGTCAACGTGCCGAAGATCAAGGGCACCCACCAGGCCATCGCCTCGGGCATGCTCGCCGCCGAACACCTCGTCGCGTCGCAGCTGTCACCCGCCGGCTGGGATGCGAAGCTGCGCGGCTCCGCCGTCCTCGATGAACTGAAGAAGGTGCGCAACATCCGCCCCGGCTTCAACAAGGGGCTGTGGTGGGGGTTGATCAATGCGGCATGGGAAACGGTGACCGGCGGGCGCTCGCCGTGGACGCTGAAGAACCATGCGGACTGGTCGGCCCTGGGCAAGCTCGGCAAGTACGAAGCGCCGAAGAAGGACTATGTCGATCGGACGCTGGCCCCGCGCGACCGGCTTGCGAGCGTTTACTTCGCCGCGACGGAGCATGACGAGGACCAGCCGGTGCACCTGAAGGTGGCGGATACGTCCATCTGCATCGATCACTGCACCACAGAATACGGCAATCCCTGCGAGAAGTTCTGCCCGGCAGGTGTCTACGAGATCGTCCAGGATGACGCCGGTAAACGCCTGCAGATCAACTCGGCGAACTGCGTGCACTGCAAGACGTGTGACATCAAGGATCCCTACCAGATCATCACCTGGGTGACACCGGAAGGTGGCTCGGGTCCGAACTACCAGAACCTTTGACGACGTGTCCGGAAAGCTTACCTGGCGTTACCGACGAGCCGTTTCCATTGCGCAGCGGCTTCGGTCCAGCGTTGCTCTGCGCGGATGGCGCGGAACGATATCGCGCATCTCGCAGGAGTTCGCCTCGCGACCCGAGGTGGATGATTCGCTTAGCCTGCTGCCGTTGGACGTAGCGTTCGAACCGTTTGCGCTACCGTCCAGCGAACAGCCGCGAATCTCCATCGTCATTCCCGTCTACGGCAAGCTCGAATACACGCTGGCCTGCCTCCGCTCAATCGCCGCCTGTCCGCCGACGGATGCCTTCGAAGTCATCGTCGTGGACGATGCGTCGCCCGACGATAGCGCCGATACGCTGGCCCGTGTCTCGGGCATTCGCCTTTTACGTAACGCCAGCAACCTCGGTTTCGTCGGCAGTTGCAACGCCGGCGCGGCGGCAGCCCACGGCGAGTTTCTGATTTTCCTCAACAACGACACGCAGGTGATGACGGGCTGGAGCGAGGAACTGCTCCGCTGTTTCGAACTGCGTGCCGACTGTGGCATTGCCGGCAGCCAGCTTGTCTATCCCGATGGCCGCCTGCAGGAAGCCGGCGCCTGGGTGTTCGCCGATGCGTCGGCATGGAACATTGGTCGCTTCGATTCCCGCAGCGATCCCGCCGTGCGCTATGCGCGCAAGGTGGATTATGTGTCGGGGGCGTCGCTAGCGATTCGCCGTGCCGTCTTCACCGAGTTGGGCGGCTTCGACCCGCGCTTCGCTCCGGGCTATTACGAGGATACCGATCTCGCTTTTGCCGCCCGCGCGGCGGGTTATTCGGTGTGGTATGTGCCGACCAGCGTTGTAGTGCACGCGGAGGGCGTCAGCTCCGACGGCCGCATGGAAACCGGGATGAAACGGTTCCAGGCTATCAACCAGAGGAAGTTCGCCGACAAATGGCGCACGGCGCTGACCACCCAGCCGGCGGCGGGTACGCCACTCGCCCTCGTGACCAAGGCGAAACGACGCGGCACTATCCTAGTCGTGGATGTGGCGACGCCGGATGCGTCGCGCGACTCGGGTTCGTTGCGCCTGATCTCGATGATGCGCCTGCTCGTCGAAGACGGCTGGCACGTCGTGTTCGCGCCAGACGATGGCCGCGCCGACGATGGAGGGATCCGGGAACTGGGCCGCCTCGGCATCGAGGTCATCGCGCGCCCCTGGGTGGATGGCGTTCCGTCCTGGCTGCTATGTTTTGCTGAGGACTTGCATGCGGCGATCCTCAGCCGGCACATGGTCGCCTCGCAGTACACGAGCTTCGTTCGCCGGCATGCGCCCGACGCAAAGGTCATCTTCGACACGGTGGACCTGCACTTCCTGCGCGAGGAGCGCGCGGCGGAGCGTGGGGGTAACGCATCGCTGGCACGGCAGGCGGCGACAACGCGAGAGCAGGAGCTGAAACTGATTGCCGAAGCGGATACCACGTTCGTCGTTAGCGACTACGAACGGGACTTGCTGAGCAGACTGATACCGAGCGCGAATGTCGAGCTTCTTTCGAATATCCACGAGGTATATGGCCGGACCGGCGGTCATGATGGTCGTCGCGACCTGCTCTTCGTCGGAGGGTTCGGTCATCCGCCGAATGCGGATGCCATGAACTGGATGGTATCGGAGATCCTGCCGGCGCTGCGACGCGTGGCGCCTGGCGCGAACATCCTCGTCGCAGGTGACGTACCTGAAGGAAATCGCCGTTTGCTATCCGACGCAGGCCTCCACATGCTCGGTCGCGTGCCCGATCTCGAGCCTTTGATGTCTTCGTCGCTGGCCGCGATCGCGCCATTACGGTTCGGCGCGGGAGTTAAGGGGAAGATCAACATGGCGATGAGTCATGGACTGCCCGTGATCGCCAGCACCGTGGCGGTCGAAGGAATGAGGCTGGAGAGCGGCGTGGACGTGCTGGTCGCCGATACGGCCGAAGCGTTTGCGTCCGCCTACCTGCGTCTTGTCCGCGACACGTCACTCTGGACGTCCCTGTCCGACAATGCGGTCGAAAACGTCCGTGCCCACTTCTCCGCCGAAGCGGCACGTGACGCGCTGCGTCGCGCGATACTCTGAGCATGCCCTTGAAACACCGCCTACGCTCCCTGGTATTTCGCAGCCTTCGCCTCGGCTTCCGGCTCACACCCATGCCCGCCGCGACGCGGGACCGCCTGCGCCAGCGTTTCCTTGCCCGTCACGCCGACCTCGTCCCTGCAGGTCCCGTTGGCCAGGCGGCCACCACGGTGTCGATGCGACCGTACGATCATGCGGCCCACCGCACGCTCGGCTACGTGGAGCGGCGGCATGCCTCCTTGCCCGACCCGTTGCCCGCGACCGTCGTCGCCTTCTACCTCCCGCAGTTCCACCCGATCCCCGAGAATGATCGCTGGTGGGGTCCGGGCTTCACCGAGTGGCGGAACGTCACGCGGGCGCTGCCGCAGTTCGAGGGACACCTGCAGCCAAAGCTTCCAACCGACCTTGGCTATTACGATTTGCGCCTGCCGCAGGTGATGCGCGAGCAGATGACGCTCGCGCGCGAATACGGCGTCGGCGCATTCTGTACGTATTTCTACTGGTTTGCGGGCAAGACGCTGCTCGAAGCGCCATTGCGGCAATGGCTGGACGATCCGTCGCTCGACCTGCCGATCTGCCTCTGCTGGGCCAACGAAAACTGGTCCCGCCGTTGGGATGGCCGCGAAGAAGACCTGCTGATCAGCCAGAAGCATAGCGCCGAAGACGATCTCGCCTTTATCGCGTACGTGGCGCCCTACCTGCGCGATGCACGCTACCTGCGCGTCGACGGCAAACCCATGCTGCTGGTCTATCGGCCGGGCCTGCTTCCGGAACCGCGTGCCACGTCGACGCGTTGGCGTGCATGGTGCCGCGAGAACGGCATCGGCGAGATCCATCTCGCGTACGTGCAGAGTTTCGACAATGTCGATCCGTCCAGCATCGGTTTCGATGCCGCCGTGGCGTTCCCGCCGAACAACACCAGTCTCACTCCTATCACCGCGACCAAGCGACTGATCAATCCTGATTTCACCGGCCAGGTGCTGGACTGGCGCGAGCTCGCAAAGGCGAGCGTCACCGCGCCGGAACCCTCCTACCTGCTCTATCCCGGGGTGAACCCGGGCTGGGACAACGAAGCGCGCCGTGCCGGACGCGGACGCAGCCTCGTGTACGCGACGCCGCGAGCGTTTTCTTCGTGGACTCGCGAAGCGATCGCAGTCGCGCGGCGCCGCACGCCCATCACGCCCCTCGTCTTTGTGAACGCCTGGAACGAATGGGCCGAAGGAGCTGTCCTCGAGCCCGATACGAAATACGGTTACGCGTGGCTCGAGGCGATCCGGCGGGCACTCACCAATGAGGCAATCGCGCCCAAGCGTCCCTGTACCGTGGTCCACGTCTGGTACGTGGAACTGCTGGAGGAAATCGTCAACGCGATCCGGGCGACGGGGCTACCCTTCCGCGTCGTCCTCACCGTGCCCACCGAGCGCGAAGATGCCGTCCGGCGCGAGCTCTCCAGGTTGTCGTTCGACGCGGAACTGTTCGTATCGCCCAACCGAGGGCGGGACATCCTGCCGTTCCTGAAGGTGGCAGCGCGTTTGCTTGACGAGGGCGAGGACGTGGTCCTCAAGCTGCATACCAAGCGGTCGACGCATCGCGAGAACGGTGCCTCGTGGCGTGCTGAACTCCTTGAGCGACTAGTCGCGCCGCTCCGCGCCAATGCCATCGCGAAAGCCTTCAGCACCCAGCCGGATCTGGGTTTGGTGGCTGCCGAGGGTCACGTCCAGCCGCTCGCCTCCTTCGTGGGGGCGAATGCTGGAAACCTGGCCTACCTTTGTTCGTTGGCTGGCTTGGCGCAGGCCCCGGACCCATTGGCCAGCTTTGTGGCAGGAAGCATGTTCTGGTGCCGCCTGACCGCGTTGACGCCGCTGATCGACGCTCCGCTGACCGAAGCCGAGTTCGCTGCCGAGGCAGGCCAGGTGGACGGCACGATGGCGCATGCCGTCGAGCGGGCCGTGTCACTTTCAGCGTCCGGCCTCGGATTCCGCATGGCCACGGCGGCTTCGATCGTAGGTGACCCAGAGCCCCACGGACCGTATCCATACGCCCAACAATCGTAAGTTTCGGCCCTTCGGCCGAGATTCGCTAGAATGCCCCGTCTACCTCTACGTTGAGCGCCCCCGGGCGCCCTTTTTCCACAGGAACCCCGAATGAAGATTCTGGTCGGCTACAAGCGCGTCGTGGATTACAACGTCCGTATCCAGGTGAAACCTGACGGCACCGGCGTGGTCACGGACGGCGTGAAGCTCTCCGCCAACCCGTTCGACGACATCGCTCTCGAAGAAGCCCTGCGTCTGCGCGAGAAGGGCGTGGCCGAGGAAGTCATCGTGGTCGGCATCGGCCCGGTGGACCTCACGGCCCACCTGCGCAACGGCCTGGCCATGGGCGCCAACCGGGCCATCCACGTCCAGACCGCCGATGCCGTGTCCCCGCTGACCGCCGCCCGTACTTTTCTCAAGCTCATTGAGAAAGAGCAGCCCGGCCTGGTCATCCTGGGCAAGCAGGCCATCGACGACGACGCCAACCAGACGGGCCAGATGCTGGCCGCCCTGTGGGACCGCCCCCAGGCGACGTTTGCCAGCAAGGTCGAGATTGCCGACGGCAAGGCCACAGTCACCCGTGAAGTGGACGCCGGCCTCGAGACCATCGAAGCCGACCTCCCGTCCGTGATTACCACGGATCTGCGCTTGAACGAGCCCCGCTTCATCAAGCTCCCGGACATCATGAAGGCCAAGGCCAAGCCGATCGACGTGATCGAGCTGGACTCGCTGGGCATCGATGCCGCCGACCACATCAAGACCACGCACTACGCCGCCCCAGCCAAGCGCAGCAAGGGTGTGATGGTGAAGGACGCCGCCGAACTCGTCGCGGCCCTCAAGCAGAAGGGCCTGCTGTAAAGCAGCCGACCGGAGAACCGACATGTCCAAGATCCTCGTTATCGCCGAACACCTCGATGGCAAGCTCAATGGCGCCACGGCTCGTGCCGTCAGCGCCGCTGTTGCCGTCAAGCCGGACTCCATCGACGTCATCGTGCTATCTGACGCGCCCGACGCTGTCGCCTTCGAAGCCGCGAAAATCGACGGCGTCAGCAAGGTGCTGACCGTGGCCCGCGCCGAGAATGCGCATGCCCTGGCCGCCATCCTCGCGCCCCAGATCGCCAAGCTCGCTGCCGGCTACACCCACGTCTTCGCGCCTTCGACCACCTTCGGCAAGGACCTCGCCCCGCGTGTAGCCGCCCTGCTTGGCGTGTCGCAGGTAAGCGACGTGATGAGCGTGGAAGGTGCGCACAGCTTCAAGCGCCCCATTTACGCCGGCAACGCCATCGTCACGGTGGACGTGGACGCGGCCTCGACCGTCGTTGCCACGATCCGCACGGCCTCGTGGCCGGCGGCTGCTTCGAATGGCTCCGCTCCGGTCGAAGCACTGACCGTCGACGCCACCCTGCCCTCGTACACGCGCTTCGTGAACCTGCAGCAGGGCAAGAGCGACCGTCCGGATCTGCAGGGCGCCGCCAAGGTGGTCAGCGGTGGCCGGGGAGTGGGCTCGAAGGAAAACTTCGAGATCATCTACAAGTTTGCTGACAAGATCGGTGCAGGCGTGGGTGCTTCGCGCGCCGCGGTTGATGCCGGTTACTGCCCGAACGAGATGCAGGTTGGCCAGACGGGCAAGATCATCGCGCCGGAGCTTTATATGGCGATCGGTATCTCGGGCGCGATCCAGCACCTGACAGGTATCAAGGACGCCGGCACGATCGTCGCGATCAACAAGGATGGCGAAGCGCCGATCTTCGAGATTGCGGATATCGGTCTGGTGGGGGATCTGTTCAAGATTCTTCCGGAGCTGGAGGCGGCGATTGGTTGATCTATACAACCAGGCGCCGCAGCGCCCAGGGTCTTGTGCGAGAGGCCGCGACGCGTGTCGCGGCCGTTATGCTTGAAAGGGGATGCAAATGGCGGTCACGGCGATGGATCACGCAGCGAAGGGTGGTATACCTCTTTGCGTCGACCTGGATGGAACACTTATCCGATCCGACTTGTTAGTCGAGTCATCGCTGGCCTTGCTTGCCCGCCAGCCGTTGGCAATTTTTTCCATGCTCGGCTGGTTCCTCCGGGGCAAGGCACATCTCAAGCGACAGATTGCGCAGCGCGTCGAGTTGGACCCCGCTACACTCCCATATAACCAGGAACTGATCGCGTGGGTAAGTGAACAACGCTCGGAGCGGCATGTCGTACTTTGCACCGCTTCCGACGTAAAGCTGGCGACACCCGTCGCCGAACACACGGCCATCTTCGATGAGGTCATCGCCAGTGATGGCGATATCAACCTGTCAGGATCGAACAAGGCCAAAGCACTCGTCGATCGTTTCGGCGACAAGAGCTTCGATTACATCGGCAACGCGCCGATCGATCTGGCGGTGTGGAAGCACGCCCGCGCCGCGCTTGTCGTTGAGAGCGGCCACGCGCTCTCGAAGGCTGCCGCCAAGATCGCCTCGGTCGAGAAGCGTTTCGAAGTGCGCGCTGGCGGCATCAAGGCATGGGCCAAGGCTCTGCGCGTGCACCAGTGGATCAAGAACGTCCTCGTCTTTCTGCCGATGCTCGCATCGCACCGCGTGTTCGAAATCGATGCCCTGGCGACAACGCTGCTGGCATTCATGTGCTTCGGGCTGTGTGCATCAAGTGTATATCTAACCAACGACCTGCTGGACCTGCCATCCGACAGGCAACATCACCGCAAGCGCAACCGCCCCTTCGCGGCTGGTACGCTTCCGTTGATCGCCGGTCCGATCGCAGCGGCACTGTTGCTCATCGCGGGGTTCGGGCTGGCCTTCTTCGTCTCGCACCAGTTCGTCGCAGTACTTCTGGGCTATTACTTGCTTACGAGCGCGTACTCGATCCGGCTGAAGCGGATCATGATGCTCGATGTAGTCGTGCTCGCCACCTTGTATACCACGCGTATCCTTGCTGGCATCGCGGCCATACACACCAAGCCGTCGTTCTGGCTGCTCGCCTTTTCGATGTTCATCTTTCTCAGCCTAGCCATGGTCAAACGCTACACCGAACTCCTCGCCCTACAAGCCAGCGGCAAGGTCACGGCCAGCGGTCGCGGCTACGACGTCGACGACATCCCGCTGATACAGTCGATGGGCAGCTCGAGCGGCTATCTCGCGGTGCTCGTGCTCGCGCTCTATGTCGACAGCACGGCAAGCATGTCACTCTATCGTCATCCGCACTACCTGTGGATGCTCTGCCCGCTTCTGCTTTACTGGATCAGCCGCACCTGGGCTATCGCCCATCGTGGCGTCATGCACGACGATCCGGTAGTGTTCGCCGTACTGGACCGGACCAGCCAGGTCCTCGGCGTGATTGCTGCAGTCATCGTTGCCGCGGCCATCTGATGGCGACCGTGGGACGCTCTTGGGGTCGCTATCCGGTGACGACCGAGCAGGTCGTCGCCCTCGCGGACCGCCACGCCCTCTTGCCGAAGAGCAACCTGCCTGTCCTTCCACTGGGCAACGCTCGCAGTTACGGCGATAGCTGCCTGAATGACGGTGGCGTATTGCTGGCCGCGCGTGGCCTCGATCACTTCATCGCATTCGACCCGGCCAGCGGCGTTCTCACCTGTGAAGCGGGTGTGCTGTTTTCCGAGATCCTAGACCTGGCCGTACCGCAGGGATGGTTTCTTCCGGTCACTCCCGGAACGCGCTTCGTCACGGTCGGTGGCGCCATTGCCAACGACGTACACGGAAAGAACCATCATCGCGCGGGGACGTTCGGCCACCATGTGCTCGCGTTCGAACTGCTCCGTACCGATGGCACGCACTTGCGCTGCACCCCCACGGAAAACGCGGACTGGTTTGCGGCGACCGTCGGCGGCCTTGGTCTTACCGGTGTTGTGACGTGGGCGACTATCCAGCTGCGGCGCATCGCCGGGCCCTGGATGTCCACGGAAAACCACCGGTTCGGCAACCTCTCGGAGTTTTTCGAGCTCTCACGCGCGTCCGATCGCGACTACGAGTACACGGTGTCGTGGATCGACTGCGTGGCGAGTGGGAAAGCGCTGGGGCGAGGCCTGTTCAGCCGTGCGAATCACGCACCGGCCAGCCCCGACTCGCGTCCAGCGGCAGGAAGCAGGACGCTCGGCGTGCCGTTCACACCGCCGATTTCGCTGATCAACCCGCTCAGTCTGCGCGCGTTCAACCAGGTCTACTATCATCGCCAGCGGAAGTCGGTAGTCCACGCGACGACGCATTACCAGCCGTTCTTCTATCCGCTGGACAGCATTGCCAACTGGAACCGGATCTACGGCCCCCGGGGCTTCCTCCAGTATCAGTGCGTCGTGCCGCCGGAAGCCGCCGAAGCCACCATGGCCGAACTGGTTTCGAATATTTCAGCCGGTGGCGCGGGATCGTTCCTCGCGGTGCTCAAACAGTTCGGCGATAGACCCTCGCTGGGCATGCTGTCGTTTCCGCGGCCTGGCGCCACGCTGGCCCTGGATTTCCCGAACGGTGGCGCGCCGACGTTTGCGCTGCTCGACCGCCTCGACGCGATCGTGGACGCCGTTGGTGGCGCTGTTTATCCGGCGAAGGATGCTCGCATGTCCGGTGAGCATTTCCGTCATTACTTCCCGCAGTGGGAAGCATTCTCCCGGTTCGTCGATCCGGGGATTTCTTCAAGTTTCTGGCGTAGGGTCACGGAGTAACGATGCAACGAGTTCTGATCATCGGCGCCACATCCGCCATCGCCGAGGCCACGGCTCGCGTCTATGCGGAGCGCGGGTCACGGCTGCATCTGGTCGCGCGTAACGCCGATCGCCTCAAGACCATCACCGAAGACCTGCGTATCCGCGGCGCAGCGGAGATCGGCCACGGCAGCCTCGACGTGAATGATGTGTCCGCGCACGCCGCCGTTCTCGATGCCGCGTGGGCCGACCTTGGCGACGTCGATGTTGTACTTATCGCTCACGGCACCTTGCCCGACCAGAAGGCGTGCGAAGCATCCGTGGAAACGACACTGATCGAGTTCGCCACCAATGGCACCTCGACCATCGCCTTGCTGACGCTCATCGCCAACCGCATGCAACAGGCGGGTCGCGGCAGCATCGCGGTTATCTCTTCAGTCGCTGGCGACCGTGGTCGTTCCAGCAACTACCTGTATGGCTCGGCCAAGGCTGCGGTATCCGCCTTCCTCGGCGGCTTGCGCCAACGCATGGCCAAGCATGGCGTGGACGTCATCACCATCAAGCCCGGCTTCGTCGATACGCCTATGACTCGCGAGTTCAAGAAGGGCGCCCTCTGGGCAAAACCCGAGGCCATCGCGTCTGGCATCGTGAAAGCTGTCGATAACGGCCGTTCGGTGGTGTACCTGCCCTGGTTCTGGTTCGGCATCATGACAATCATCCGCAGCATTCCCGAATTCCTCTTCAAGCGCCTCAACCTCTGACCATGGCAGACAAGAACAGCAAGATCGTCATCACCGGCGCCGCCGGACTCGTCGGCCAGAACCTTATCGTCGAGCTCAAGAACCAGGGGTTCAGCCAGCTCGTCGCTATCGATAAGCATGCCTACAACATGGGCATCCTGCGTGAACTGCATCCGGACGTCGTCGCCATCGAGGCAGACGTAGCGGTGCCGGGCGACTGGGAAAAGGCGTTCACCGGAGCGGCGTGCGTAGTCCAACTGCACGCGCAGATCACGAGCAAGTTCACAGAAGAGTTCGTCCGCAACAACATCGACGCCACGCGCATCGTGCTCGACGCGCTCAAACGTCACCAAGTGCCTTACCTGGTGCACATCAGCTCATCGGTGGTCGTGTCCGTTTCCAACGATGACTATACGAACACCAAGAAGGCCCAAGAGAAGCTGGTCGTCGAGTCGGGCATCCGCCACTGTGTGCTTCGGCCGACGCTCATGTTCGGCTGGTTCGATCCCAAGCACTTTGGCTGGCTGTCACGATTCATGGCAAAAACCCCAGTGTTCCCGATCCCCGGCGACGGTCGCTACATGCGCCAGCCTCTCTACGAACGCGACTTCTGCCGCTGCATCGCGGATTGCATCGTGCGCGAACGCAATGGGGAGGTGTACGACGTGGTCGGCGATACCCGCATCGACTATGTTGACATCATCCATACGATCAAGCGGGCGAAGGGACTGAAGACCTTCATCTTGCACATTCCGTATGGGCTATTTGGCTTCCTGCTTCGCGTATTCGCACTATTCAGTGGCAAGCCGCCGTTTACTGAGAGCCAGCTCAAAGCGCTAAGCGCGGGCGATGACTTCAAGGGCGTCGACACGGAAGCCGTGTTTGGAGTGAAGCAGACGCCATTTGCCGATGCTGTTCGTGAAAGCTATTGCGACCCCCGTTATTCCGCCATTGTCCTGAAGCGCTGACGCGCGACCACCGGATCGTTCACCATGACCCAGCCACAACGCATCGCCGTCCTTGGCGCAGGCCCGATGGGTCTTGCTGTCGCCTATCAACTAGCCCGCGACGGGCACCACCCCGTGGTGTTCGAAGCCGACGACCGAGTGGGTGGGATGACTGCGTGCTTCGATTTCGACGGCCTGAGCATTGAACGCTACTACCACTTCCACTGTATTTCGGATTCAGGCTTCCTCACCATGCTGGACGAGCTTGGCCTCGCCAACCGCATGCACTGGACCGAAACGAAGATGGGCTACTGGTACAACAAGCGACTGCAGCCTTGGGGTAACCCGATTGCTTTGCTGAAGTTCAAAGGACTGGGTATGGTGGCCAAAGTCCGCTACGGGCTGCACGCCTTCCTGTCCACGAAGCGCAAGCGCGAGGACTGGCGTCCTCTCGACCATGTCGAGGCTACCAGCTGGATTCGCCGCTGGGTTGGCGAAGAGGCCTGGCGCGTGTTGTGGCAGCGCCTTTTCGATTACAAGTTTTACGACTACAGTGACAACTTGTCGGCCGCATGGATCTGGAGCCGCATTCGCCGTATTGGCACTTCGCGCTACGACTTGTTTCGAGAAAAGTTAGGCTATCTCGAAGGTGGTTCCGACACACTGCTCAACGGTATGAAGGCGTGGATCGAAAGCAACGGCGGCGAGATCCGGCTCTCAACGCCGGTGCGCAAGGTCGTCATCGAGGGTGGCGCGGTCAGGGGGCTAGAGACGGTCAACGGCACTGAATCATTTGATAAGGTCATCAGCACCGTTCCGCTGCCGTTTGTCCCGCGCCTGATGCCGGACCTTCCGAGCGATATTCGCGAGAAGTTCTCCGCACTGAAAAATGTTGCCGTCGTCTGCGTCATCGCAAAGTTGAAAAGGCAGGTCACCGAGAACTTCTGGCTCAATACGAACGACGACGACATGGATATCCCGGGCCTGGTGGAATACACCAACCTGCGCCCCCTCGATCATCATGTGGTGTACGTCCCGTTCTATATGCCCGGAGAACATCCAAAGTACGGCGACGCCGACGAAGTGTTCACGGGGAAGGTGCGCCGCTACCTCAAGATGATCAATCCGTCCCTGACTGACGACGACTTCATTGATATCCGCGCCAACCGTTACCGCTATGCACAACCGATCTGCCCACCCGGGTACCTGGACAGCATTCCCTCGAGAAAGCTACCCATCGACGGTCTGTGGGTGGCCGATACGTCGCACTACTACCCAGAAGACCGCGGCATCTCCGAGAGCATCGATTTTGGCCGAATGATGGCTCGCGAGGCGGTGTCGTGACTGCCGGCACGGCAGCGTCTCCCAAGAGCAAGTCCCGGGTGAGTCAACAGTTCCTGCTATTCGTACTGGTAGGTGGGACCGCGGCGGCTGTGAACTTCAGTTCCCGCATCGTCTTTAGCCTCTGGCTTAGCTATGCGGTCGCGATCGTCGTGGCTTACCTTCTGGGCATGACGACGGCCTTCTGCCTGAACCGCCTGTTCGTCTTCCGCGAGACCACAACGCCGCTACGCCATCAGGCGATATGGTTCATCATCGTAAACCTGTTTGCCGTGGCGCAGACGCTTGCCATCAGCCTGCTGCTGGCGCGCTGGCTTCTCCCGGTGCTGGGATGGACGTGGCAACTGGAACTGTGCGCTCACGCAGTCGGCGTCGCCGTCCCGGTCTTCACGAGCTATTTTGGCCACAAGTACCTCTCCTTTCGTTGACTCTTCCAGAGCACGCCCCACACCATGATGATGAGGAACTCCTCCGACGGCAAAGTCCATGTCCGCCGCGTAGCGCACTGGCTTGCCCTCGTACTCGGCGCATCTATAGTCGCGATGGCTCTATTCGGTGTCATCAGAGCCTATTCCCCGGTGCCCTTCTGGGACATGTGGGACGGCTACATCGGCTTCTTCTACCGCGTCCAAGACAGTGTGCCCCAGGCATGGTGGGGCCAGCACAACGAGCATCGAATCTTCCTGTCGAGACTGCTGTTCTGGGCTGACCTTCACTGGTTCCGTGGACAGGGAATCTCCCTGCTTGTCGTCAACGCATCGCTCGCCGCATGCACAGGCATTCTTTTCTGTCGCGCGGCGCGCTGGGCACTTCGGGGAACCGCAGGAGAGTCGTCCGCACCCCTGATATACGCGCTGTTCCTGGCGATGGCCTTTTTCTGGAGTCAGGAGAACAACCTGACGTGGGGGTTCCAGAGCCAGTTCCTGCTTGCCCAGTTGCTGCCGGCAACGGCGCTCTACTGCCTTGCTCGCTCGCAGTGCTCCGAGTCCTATGGCACTCCATGGTTCCTTGTAGGCGTGGTCCTGGGCATAGCGTCAGCAGGCACGATGGCCAATGGCACCCTCGCACTCCCAGCCATGCTCGTCTTCGCCATAGCTGCCGGACTTTCGTGGCGACATATCACTTTCCTGGCCGTCCTTGCCTGCGCGACGCTCGCAGCCTATTTCCAAAGCTATGTCGCCGTTGGCAACGTTCCGCTGTCGAGCGTGCTTCTGACCAAGCCTGCCGAAGTCACGAAGTTCATGCTCATGTACCTGGGCAGCCCGGTCTATTTCGCACTAATGCATGTGAAAGGTGCCGGCGTGGCAGCGATGGTTGCCGGTGCCTCGCTCATCGCCATCGCCGCGTTGCGTACCATAGCAATCTGGCGGGTGCGCAGACAGCATCCGCTCGAACTAGCCATGTTGGCCTTCCTTCTGTATATCGACATGACCGCCTGTGGCACAGCGCTCGGGCGGGTAACGGGTGGACTGGCGCAAGCATTGTCCAGCCGCTATACCACGCCAGCGATCATGGCGTGGATGGCAACTATCATCCTTGGCCTGCCATGGATTATCACCCGACCGCGTCGGCTCGTATGGGCCAGCGCCACTGCCATAGCGCTGTTGATTGCCATGGTGCCGTACCAACGAACGGCACTCTCACCACGCGGGAAAATGCGATTCGACCGTATGGTAGCGGCCTCTGCCCTGACCCTTGGAGTGCGCGACGAGCTTATCATCGGACAGGTATTCCCGTTTACTGACATGGCTCTATCGTTGGCGGACCGCGCGCAGCGCGACCGTATCTCCGTATTCGGCAGTGAACCGCTCGTTGGCGCGCGCGACCGCATAGGCACGAGCGAGGTATTCGAAGGCGCGGCTTGCGAAGGGCACGTCGAGGTGGCAGACGTAGCAGCCCTGAACCGCTTTGCCTTGCGAGTATCTGGGTGGGTGGTTGGCCCGGCGCGCGATGCGCCGGATCGAATCGACATCGTCGATACCCGTGGGCACGTCGTCGGGCTCGCCGTCGACGGTCAGCCCCGCCGCCAGGGTGACGGCTTCATGGGCTATCTGGTTACGAAACCTGCGCCTGGAGATCTCACGTTTGTGCTGCGGGGCGCTGCCTGCCAGTTCACTGCTAAGTTGCCACTCGCCGTTTCCACGGTACTTGAAGCACCGCACGTAGCTCTCGGGTTAGTACCGAGCCAGCGCACCGTGGGACCGAATACATTTCTCGGCACCGATATCGACCACAGCCATTTCGATGGCTTGGACGTCGCCGGCTCAATGAAGACATCGGACCGAGACACAGGCGCCGTGCGTTTGACGGTGCGTCGCGGCGAGTTTATCTATTACCGGACCGGACCGACACCTGGACGTCAAACCGTCTCGATTCCTGGCATGTTCGACGAACGCCCGCTACCGCTGGCGGTGGAGTGGCATCGTCTCGCCTTGGACGATCCCCGACTGCCAGAAACCTTTGATGTGGTAATCACGGATCATGGTGACGGGTGGGGCGAATGGTCGGCCATCGCGACGGCATCAGCACCCGCGCCCCCCTGACGTAGCCTCCTACTTGAGCAAGCTACGATTCACCAGCGACTGGCATTGCACGCCAGTTAACGGTACGTGCCATGCGATCTCCTTCGGCCCTGCGAATTGCACGGGGAACTGGTAAGTGCCGGTTCCTTCCGCAATACAGCGTTTCAGCTCACCTCGCCAGTGGAAGGTGTCGTACTCAAGTCGGCCGTGCATTGCGAACTGCGATAGTGCCAAGAGGAGAACGACGCCGATGAAGGCACGGAATCGAACGCCTGTCTCGCCGTACATGTACAGCAGCGCCCACACCAAGAAAATGAAGGGGTAAAAGAAGTAGCGCGGTCCAGCCAGCACCGGGTGCATTACCTCTACGGGGACACGACTGATCGCAGCGAGAACACCCGCACACAAGCCGCCGCCGAGTAACACGAAGTACGTGTCGTTCCACTTTCGCCGCGTGATGGCGAAGTAGACGCCAGCAGCGATGATCGAGGCACCCAGCAAGAACAGGACGATTACAGGCGGCCGTTCGGTGGACAGGACGAAGTGCCCGAAAAATCGCACCACCACCTGCACGCCGTCGAAATGCCGTTTGCCGAACCCCACCGGCACACTCGCTGTCGCGACCATAATGCACTGGATGGCCGCAACCAGGACGCCCACGCCAAACACGATCCAGTCGGCGCGCTTACGCTCACGAGCCGCCCGATAACCTAAAAATACAGCAATGGGCAGCGCCATGGGTGACGATAGTCCGCCGAACACGACGAGAAAACTTCGCCAAAGCGTTCGCGGATTTTCGCCTTCTCGCCAGAAGAGCGCCACGAAGCTCCAAAGGGTACCCCACCAGAATGCGTACTCGGAAACAGCGAACACTTCGGGCTGCGTAGGAATTAACGCGATCGCAATGGCCGCTAGCTTCGGATAGCGGAGGTGAGTTGGGCTGTACGCCACCAGACAGATCGTGCCGATCTCGAAGATCAGCGTGAGCCAGTAGGCGATAGCTGCCGAGTGCGACGCGGAAAGACTGATCGCGGTAAGGAAGATCAGCTTCGCGGGAAGGACGATATAACCGGCCACGGGGTCCCAGAGCGAACGCCACCCCATAGTCAGGTAAGCCGGAAGCGAAATCGTCCCCTCCTCGACCCATATATACGGATGGTGCAACTCAACAGGGCGCCGCCACATGAATACGAGGGCGGCAAGCACGATTAGCGCCGGAAGCGACGTCGCCCATCGCCGGACAAGCAGCTGCATCTTCATCTAGTATGCTCCCCCCGACTGCGCTTCATGCTGAGCGCGTCGTCGTACGTCTCAAATCTTTGGCTCGATCAGAGGCGACCGGCCGGCAACGGAGTAAGCGCGGACCTGGCCCTGGGGGCCTGGAGCCCGCGGCGCGTCCTTCTTCACTCGAAGAAAGACCCCCCACTCCAACGCGACATTGAACATGTGCGTAAGCGCAAAGTCCAGCGATACTTTCAGTTTCCGCAGGCCGTCGAGGATATCGGGATGAAGGTTGTAGTGGCTTCGTTCCCACCGGAAATAACCGTGGCTATCACCGAGATAGAAGCGGTCATACTCAAAACAGATGTGCTTGAACGAGGTTTCACTGAAGAACGTGTAGTGGCCGAAAAGAAGGCCATCGTCACTCTTGCCATACGGCGTCCAGATTTCGATGGTTGCGTCGTGCCGACAGACCCGGAGCAGTTCACGGAACACTTCCGGATACCGGGTAATGTGCTCGAACGAATGGCTGGAATAGACGTAGTCGATTGAATCCGTCGCGAATGGGAGCGGGTTGCTCTCGTAGTCCAATACTAGGTCGACGCCGGGCGCATCAATAATATCGATGCCAAAGAACCCTTCCCGCTTGTTACTACCGCACCCGAGTTCCAGCTTCGTGACGGACGCGTGCGGCTGCGTGTTCTCGTGCATGTTCATGAGCTCTCCAGTTCATAGGCAAGACCGACGAAACAACCTTTCCGGATGTTAGCAGACGCAGATTACCTTGGCTGGCGAAAGCCGTTGCCAGTCGTTTTAGTCCGTATCGAGAGCTTGGACAGCCAGTGCGGCCAGTGGCGAAAACGCCGGTTCGCCTAGAAACGCATGGTCTGCCGGCATAATCCAGCCAGGCGCCATCGCACGGCTCTCCCAGGCATCGCAAGCTGAACTGAGCGCAGCCGCGATCGCCTCGGGAGTCATCTCGCCAACCGACCGAATCGTTGGCGCGAAGGGCGTGAGCTCCTTGTTCGCGAAGCGGTTCGTAACGACCTCCATACCAAAAGCCGACATCTCGAGGGGTGGATAGCTAGGATGAGGTGACACCATCAACGACAGGCCAATGGAGGAAGTGCGGAGCAATTCGGCATAGCTTTCGATGTCCAGCTTGCCCAGCGCACGCACGGTCAGGGAGCCGAGATCGACGTCGTCGATGAGCTCGCCGGGCGCAACCACCTCCCACTCTTTCGCGCGCGAATCATTCCAGCCCCATGTGCGAAGCGCCTCGCAAATCAAGGGGAACGCATTCCGCGGCGTTGAGGGACGTCCATAAACCACGATACGCCGGGCACGCGGCACGCGCTCCGTGCGTGCCGCGTACAGGGCCGCACGCAAGCCATCATTGATCGTCGGCTCGAAGATGACACTCCGGTCGTATCCGATGCCTTGTGTTGCGAAGTACTCCGCAAGCAGCGAGGTATTGAAAATACCTACGTCACGCGAGGGACGATACGACGCCAACGCCAGCGCCGACTGGCTCGACCACGGATAGAACCCGGGCTCGAAGTCTTGGATCATGTACGCCAACCGGCCCTCGACTCCGTACGTGTGGCCCTGCCATGCGGCCATGCGCTGCGCCCCGTGCGCTGTCCACCACGCAGTGGCTAACCACTGGTCATCCCGACCAACGGGCAAGGTCTCGCCGTAGCGATCACTAAAGGCAACGACCTGGGCCAGGGCGTCGGAATCGTCCGATGCGACCACGGACTGGTAGCGAGAAAACCGGGAGAGTGCCGCCTGATCGGGGGGCGAATCAGTCAGGATGATACGCCGTGCTTCGAAGTGCGAAGCCATGGCGTCAAACATCTGCATCGCGGTGTGAATGCCCCCGAAGTAGTGCTGAGCACGGATCGACGGCACGAGAAGGTTAAGACGACGCGGCCGGAACGCCGACACACGTGGAGTCATCGGGGTGGTCTCGTACACATGCGTCGCCGGCGGCGTGCTGGCGGCGCCATCGGCAAAACGCAACATGCCGCGCGCGACGCGACGTGCCGCACGCTGGAACAGGTCAGTCATGCACTTCTCCGGAACGCAGGTACCGGCGACATCGAGTCGAGGTTTCGACTGAAGTACGGATCGCCGTCCTCGCGGTATGGCGAATAGGCACGCGCCGAGAGCACGAAATCGTTCTCGGGGATCGCGCGAGGATCGCGCGTCTTGGATTCGTGGTGAACGAGACGGGCCTCGGGCAAGTAGACATTGAGCAGGCCAGCGTGGAAGGCCCTGAGACAGATTTCCACGTCGCTGCCGCATACAATGAACGCTTCATCGAAACCGCCAAGCCTTGCGAATGTCGAACGCGCGATCGCCATGCAAGCGCCGGTCACGGCAAGAACGTTACGACGTATCACGGGAGACACATACAGCATCTGCGCATGGACCGGCTCGAGTGCCTTGAATACGTGGTCGGCCCAGCCACCCATGCCCACGACGACGCCTGCATGCTGGATGGTACAGTCCGGATAGAGCAATAACGGACCCACAACGCCGACGTCGGGACGCAGCGCGTTCTCGCAAAGCCGGCGTAACCAGTCTTCGTCAAGCACTTCGGTATCGTTGTTCAGGAATACCAATACCTCGCCGCGGGCGTCCACCGCGGCGAGATTATTGAGATGCGACCAGTTGAAGGGCACAGGTGCGTCGATGACGCGGACGTCCCCTGACTGGCTACGACGTGCGAGCCACTCGTGAGTCTCGGGATGCACGGACCCGTTGTCGACCACGAGGATCTCGTAGCGCGCATAACGTGTGCGCTCGATGATGCTATTTACGCAAGTCTCGAGGAGGTCGACACCGTCTCGTGTGGGAATGATGATGCTTGCGAGCGGCTCATCGTCCGCGAATGGATAGCGGACGTCATAGCAGAATGTGCCAACGCCATCCGTAGCTCGGGCACCCGGAACATGGTGATCGAGATAGTCCTGGATTGCGAGCACGCCCGCAACGTGTGCATAGGGCTTTGAATCCACGTTGGATGACGTGGATCCACTGTGCTGGCGCCAATGGTAAAGCACCTTGGGAACGTGGCCCACTCGTGCTTGCGCCCCCATGCAACGCAGCATCAAGTCGTAGTCCTGAGCGCCGTCGAATTGCGGCCGCAAGGATCCGACGCGATCCAGCATCCGCTTGTCGAATGCAACGAGATGGCCCATGTACATCTGCGACAACAACAGGTCAGGGCTGAACGCGGGCTTGAAGAACGGGAAGCGACGGCGACCGTCCTCGCCCAGTGCGTCATGGTCGGTGTAAACGACATCGACGTCGCCGGCATCAAAACGCGCCATCACCTCCCCCAGGGCATCGACGTGGAGAACATCGTCGTGATCGAGGAACGTGATGATCTCTCCACGCGCCATGGCGAGGGCATCGTTGCTCGCGTTGGATATCCCGCCGCGGTCCGTCCGGTAGGTCACCCTGATGCGGGAGTCGTTATCCGAATAGGCATCAAGTAGTGCGCGGACGTGTGGCTCGGTCGATGCATCGTCGGCAATGCATAGCTCCCAATACGGGTAGCTTTGACCCCGTACACTGGCTACCACCTCTTCCAGGAAGAGCACCGGCGTGTTGCACGTGGGCATGACGATACTCACCAGCCGTTGTGACGATCCGGCAATGTAAGGAAAACGCGACGCATCGTCCTCGATCCACGCTTCGTAGGTCGATAAGCCGGAATCGGAACGCACCTCAAAATGCTCCTCGATCACTCGAGCGCGCGAGGACAGGGCAATAATTCGACGGGCGAAGGGACGCGGCCCCTCGGCCAGTCTCCGCAGGACGAGCCCGAACATTGCGGGGATGCTCAGCCCTGAGCGCCGGGCGAACTGGAAGGCACTCACAGAGGCCTGTACCAACGCACGAAGTCGCGTCACAAGGCTTGGTCGCTGAAGCGAGGATTTAGTCATCAAGGCCTCCGTCAGCCGACGAAATGGTAAACCAGCGCAGCGGTTGCCGCGACAGCGAGGAACAGGCTGGAAATCCAAAGGACAAAGCGCTGCCGACGTTCAAATGTATGTACACGGTCAGTGAGTATTTCGCGATGGGAGTTGCACCTCGCTAGGTCCTGCCTCAGCTCATCGTTATAATCTCGCAAGCTGTCGGCGACCGATATCAGCTGACCCGATGACAGCGCAAGCTCGATGGTTCGTTCCTCGCTGCGACGGAGCGCATCGTCGCGCTCTGCAAGAATGGCGTCGCGCTCGGCGATCACCGACGCATGAAGTTCCGCTGTCGCTTTCGCTACCTGTTCCGCCTCGCCACGTTCGGCGTGGAGCGTTTCTTCAAGGCCACGAACTACTAAGGCCGTATTGCTCCATTCCTGTTCCGCGCGCGCGAGACGTTCGACGACAGGACGCAAATGCCCGGGAAGAGCCGCGAAGACGCGTTTGATCGACTCCTCAGGAGGAGCATTCAGAAAATGGGAGGCCGATAAAGCCTCGTAGTCCGCTTCGGAGCGGACAGCAACGAAAAACTCGCGATATGCGTGGTTCGAGCGATCTCCGGCGAACACGCGCTCGTTGTAAAGTCGGTCGGCACTGGCCACGAGTTCGGCAAGTTCCGGCACCGCCTCTTTCACGAAGTGAGCGCTCATCATTCCTGTCCAGACGGATACGTCACCCTGACCAAAGCGAATGACCCGCATTCCGGCGTCGCGCAACGCGTCCTCGACCACTACCGGGTCGACGAGGCCGAATTCTTTGTGCTCTTCCAGCCATGGGTATGCCGTACCGAAATGGCGCTCCCATACCGTATTTGCCTCTGCCTCTGCCGCGTGCACCCAGGCATGGTCGAGCGGACAGCCAATGATAACCGCGCGGGCCGCTGTGCGGGCCATCTCGCTCGTTGCCTGGCGGCGCAGTTCAGGGGGAATGTGCTCCATCACATCGAGCGACACGACGATGTCGAACTCGCGGTCCACGAACGGAAGCTGAGTCGCATCGGCTTGTACGAAGACGTCTTCGCCGCCCTCGACCGGATCCTGCGGTTCGAGGTCACTAAATACGAAGCGCGCGCCAGGCATGAAGTCTTTGAGTATCCGCTGCCGGTTGGCACCTACTTCGAGTACCGTACGCACCGGATCGCCACCCAGGGATTCCACGACGGACGATGCGGCCCCGTAGCGCTGGAAATGATCGAACGGAAGGCTGGTGAGCTCAGATTTCATGGATCTTCCATTCGTGCGGGATGTACACGACGCCCTCGCTGAAATAAGGCGCCGCGACGGTCACGCGGGCTACATCGCCGAGATAGTCCAGACACACAAGGCCTTTGTCGGTAAACAGGCCCACGTCGATCTGGTACGTGCCACTCAGCAATGGCATTGAGGGAATATGGTAAGTCAGTCGGTGCGAGCCACGGTCCGTCGGGATGTGGACACGTTCCAAGTGTGTATTGGGTCCGAAGATGTGCAGTCCGTCTAGCCCTTTGATTGCGACACCCACCAGAAGGCCGCTGATCGACTCATCTCGGACCTGATACGTAACATCAACCGACAATGGCTCGAACGGGCTCATGAAATCGGTGGACGCAGACACGGTCTCGAGGAACGCAGGCGCCGACGTATTGTGGGTCAGCTGTTCGCGCGGCACCACATCCGCAGGCTCGGAAAGTCCTAGTTCGTGGTCGCGGAACTGATCCGCCACGAAGGCTGCGTCTCCACGCAGCTTGACCTTGCCGGCTTCCAGCCATACCGCCGTCTGGCAGAATCGCTTTACCTGTTCCAAGGAATGCGAAACGAAAAGGATTGTGGCTCCGCGTGCGCGCAGCACTTCGATGCGCGCGAGGCACTTCATCTGGAAACGAATGTCGCCGACAGATAACGCCTCGTCAATGATGAGCACGTCGGGTTCTGTATGAATGGCCACCGCGAAGGCGAGGCGCACATACATGCCGCTTGAATAGGTCTTGACCGGCCTGTCGAAGAAATCGCCGATATCCGCGAACGCGCGAATGTCGTCAAGACGGCTGTCGATCTCTTCGCGCGACAAGCCCAGGAGCGACGCATTGAGATACACATTCTCGCGTCCGTTGAAATCCGGGTTGAAGCCGGCACCCAGCTCTAACAGTGCAGCGAATCGACCATTAATGGATACGCTACCCGAACTGGGATTAACCGTGCCGCAGAGTATCTGCAGGAGCGTTGACTTGCCTGCTCCATTGCGTCCGATAATTCCCATTGTTTCGCCGCGAGGCACATCGAAGGAAATGCCGTCGAGCGCACGGAACCGACGAACCTTCGCCTCTCTACTCGGCCGGATGAGGCTGGCAAGGCGATCGCGGGGACTACCGTAGACCGGATAGTCCTTGACGACGTCCTGGACAGAAATCGCCAACTCGCCATCATGAAATGTGCGTACATCTTTCATAGGACGTCCGAGAAACCGCGTGAAAGGCGACGGAACACAAAATATCCCATCCAGGCGAAAGCACACGAAACCACGAAGTGCTCTGTCAAACCGGCCCATTCCGGGGCTTGACCCTGGACCGTCACGGCACGCAAGGCACCCATGGGCAGAACGAGCGGATTGAAATCCACCAGCGCCCGTAGCTGCTCAGGGATTGCGGTCGGAGGAAAGAAAATGGGACTAACGAAAAGCATTACGCTCGAAATAATACCTGTGAACTGCGCGATGTCGCGTAGGTACACACCCAGCGCAGACATCAGCCACGCAATCCCCAGCAACATCGGTATTAGCTCAGCCAGGATAAGCGGCGAGACGATTACCCAACCGTTAGGCCAGGCACCACTGACGCACTGTGCAATGATCAGGATCGCCAAACCGACAAGGGCCGTCACGTAAGCTGCGGCAACGCGCACCACCGCCAGAATTCCGACTGGAAAGACGACTTTCTTGACATAGTTGGGCTGGGACGAGATCAGCGATGGAGCAGTCACCAGCACGTCCGAAAAGAACGTGAAGACAATCAGCCCGGCAAACAGGACCAAGGCGAAACCCGACGTCGTGGCGGCACCAGTCCACTTGACTTTGAAGATGCCGCTGAAGACAAGCGTGTACACGCCGAGCATCAGCAACGGTTGCAACACCAGCCAGATCGAGCCTAACGCCGTCGTCCGATAACGCGATGCGAGCTCCCGGCCGAGGAGCTGCTTGAACAAGAAGATGAGATGGGCGTGCTTTTGCATGGAGTTCCAGTACGGAATTAGCTGCCCAGCGCCTGGACAATATCTGCGTACAGATCGTCGACGTCCTCGACGCCCACGCTGAGACGGACCAGGTCCGCCGTGATGCCAAGAGCTTCCCGCCTCTCCGGGGGAATCGACGCATGCGTCATAAGAGCCGGATGATTGACTAGGCTCTCGACGCCTCCAAGCGACTCCGCGAGGGTGAAAAGCTGAGTGCGCTCGCAGACCCGAATAGCGGCGGCTTCACCGCCCTTCAGACGAATCGAAATCAAGCCGCCAAAGCCGGCCATCTGCCGTGCGGCCAGTGCGTGCTGCGGATGACTTTCAAGGCCCGGGTAAATCACCTCTGCAATGCCCGGGTGCCGTTCGAGACGCCGAGCAAGCTCGAACGCATTCTCACAATGTGCCTTCATCCTCAGCGCGAGGGTTTTCAGCCCACGAAGAGCAAGAAAGCTATCGAAGGGCCCCTGAACCGCTCCTGCCGAGTTCTGAAGGAAGGCCATTCGGTCCGAAATCTCTTTCGTCGCTGAGACAACCATGCCTCCGACCATATCGGAGTGCCCGTTTAGATACTTGGTGGCTGAATGGAGGACCAGATCTGCACCCAGCTCGATCGGACGCTGCAGAATCGGAGACGCGAAGGTGTTGTCCACGACCATGATCAGGCCGTGCTTTTTTGCAAACGCCGAGACCGCAGCGATATCCACCAGCTTCAAGGTTGGATTGGTAGGTGTTTCGACCCAGATCATCCTTGTAGCCGGGGTCAGTGCCGCAGCCAGGCCATCGCCGTCGTTAAGGTCGAGATAGGTGATGGCCAGCCCAGCGGTACGCCGACGAACCCTCTCGAACAGACGGTAGGTGCCGCCGTAGAGGTCGTCCATCGCGATGATGTGCGAGCCTGCGTCCAGAAGTTCCAGGACCGTGGCCGTCGCCGCCATTCCCGACGCGAAGGCAAATCCGGCATCGCCACTTTCCAGGTCCGCGACGCATCGCTCATAGGCGAAGCGCGTGGGGTTCTGGGTCCGCGAATACTCGAATCCCGAATGTACTCCGGGGCTTTTTTGGGCGTAGGTGGATGTTGCATAGATCGGGACCATGACCGCACCGGTGGTCGGGTCAGGCGCCTGCCCGGCATGGATCACCCGGGTCGCCAGCTTCTGCGCTCGCTCGCTCGTTGCCATAAGTGGTTACCGCTTTGTAGGGTAGAAATGGGCTGACCCATCGCCAATGGCGGGGCCAAGATCAACGGCGAATCATACACTGACGGAGGCCGGGGCCCCGTCCCCCAACGCCCGCAGCCCCCCAGTGAGCATGAACTTTTGTTCAGCATCCTTCCCATAAGGGGACAGCGGCACGGGTCATCCGTGACACAATACCGGTCTGAAAGGTCGACCTCAGAGGACACATGGAAACCCTGCTCGTAACCGGCGGAGCCGGCTTCATTGGCGCAAATTTCGTGCTTCAGGCCATTCAGGATGGCTTGAAGATCGTCAACCTGGACAAACTCACCTATGCGGGCAACGTCCAGACGCTCCAGCCGGTGGCGGAGAACCCCCTGCATGTGTTCGTACAGGGTGATATTGGCGACCGTGAACTGATTGCACGCTTACTGGCTGAACACCGCCCTGTTGCGGTCGTCAACTTCGCCGCCGAAAGCCACGTCGACCGTTCGATCGACGGCCCCGCCGCGTTCATCGAAACCAACGTCGTCGGCACCCTGGGCCTGCTCGAGGCCACCCGCGACTACTGGCGCGGGCTCGACGAGGCCGGCGGCAAGGCGTTCCGATTCCTCCACGTTTCCACGGACGAGGTCTACGGATCGCTGGGCGCCGAGGGTTTCTTCACCGAAACCACCCCCTACGCCCCCAATTCACCGTATTCCGCGTCGAAGGCTGCGTCCGACCACCTGGTCCGCGCCTTCCACCACACCTACGGCCTGCCGGTGCTGACGACCAACTGCTCGAACAACTACGGCCCCTACCAGTTCCCTGAAAAGCTGATCCCCCTGGTAATCCAGAAGGCACTGGCAGGCGAACCCCTCCCGGTCTACGGCGACGGCATGAACGTTCGCGACTGGCTCTACGTCGAAGACCACTGCAGCGCCATCCGCCGGGTTCTTGAAGCGGGCCGTGTGGGTGAAACCTATAACGTGGGCGGCAATTCCGAGCAGGCGAATATCGTGGTGGTCAAGACTATCTGCGCCATCCTGGACCAGGTCGCCCCCCTCGCCAATGGCAAGCCGCACGAAAGCCTGATCACGTTCGTCCGCGACCGCCCAGGTCACGATCGCCGCTATGCGATCGATGCAAGCAAGCTGAGGGACGAACTGGGCTGGACCCCGGCGCACACGTTCGAGAGCGGGATCCAGGCCACCGTGCAGTGGTACCTGGATAACACGCCGTGGGTGCAGGGCATCCTCGACGGCAGCTACCAACTGGAGCGACTGGGCGCATGACGACCAAAGGCATCATCCTTGCCGGTGGTTCCGGCACCCGGCTCTATCCGATCACCCAGGCAGTGAGCAAACAGCTGTTGCCGGTGTACGACAAGCCCATGATCTATTACCCCCTGGCAACGCTGATGCTGGCGGGGGTCCGGGACGTCCTGGTCATCAACACCCCGCATGAGCAGGCCCTGTTCCAGCGCCTGCTCGGTGATGGCAGTCAGTGGGGCATCAATATCACCTATGCCGTGCAGCCCTCCCCCGATGGCCTCGCCCAGGCCTTCATCATCGGCAAGGAGTTCATTGGCAAGGACCCGAGCTGTCTCGTACTGGGCGACAATATCTTTTACGGTGTGGGCCTGACCGAACGCATGAAGCGCGCGGCGACCCGCGAAACCGGCGCCACCGTGTTCGGCTACTTCGTGAAGGATCCGGAGCGCTACGGCGTGGCAGAGTTCGATGCCGGCGGTAGGGTCATCGGCCTTGAAGAGAAACCGGCTAAACCGAAGTCGAACTATGCCGTTACCGGCCTGTATTTCTATGACAACCGGGTCGTCGACTACGCAGCCGACCTGAAGCCGTCTGCGCGTGGGGAGCTTGAGATCACCGATCTCAACCGCTGTTATCTGGACGACCATTCGCTGCACCTCGAGCAACTCGGTCGCGGCTACGCGTGGCTCGATACCGGAACGCACGAGTCGCTGATGGAAGCCGGCGAGTACATTCAGACCATCGAAAACCGCCAGGGCCTCAAGGTCTGCTGCCCTGAGGAAATCGCCTACGTGAACAAATGGATCGATGCCGAGCAACTATTGCGCCTCGCCGAACCACTGGCCAAGACCGGTTATGGCCAATATCTGCAGAACCTGATCAAGCAGGGCTACGTCGGATGAAGTTCATCGAGACCAGCTTGCCCGGATGCGTAGTGATCGAGCCGCAGGTTTTTGGCGATTCCCGGGGCTTTTTTTACGAAAGTTACAACGAGGCGAAATTCCGCGATGCGGGCATCGACCGCAAGTTCGTCCAGTCCAATGTCTCCCGATCCGCGCGCGGCGTGCTCCGGGGCCTGCATTACCAGTGGCCCAATCCCCAAGGAAAGCTGGTCAGCGTGCTCGAAGGAGAGGTCTACGACGTCGCTGTCGACATTCGGCGAGGCTCTCCCACGTTTGGCCGGTGGGCAGGCGTGATGTTGACCGCGGAGAACCATCGACATTTCTGGATACCGGAGGGCTTCGCCCACGGTTTCTGTGTCGTGTCCGAGCACGCGACGTTCTCATATCAATGCACCGACCTTTACGACGCCAAGGCTGACGGCGGCGTTCGCTGGGACGACCCCGCCATTGGTATCGACTGGCCTGTGTCGTCGCCCTTGTTGTCTGACAAGGATGCGAAAGCCCCGCTCCTGGCCGAGGTTCCCGCAGGCAGGCTCCCGGAGTACCTGGCGTGAGAATCCTGTTGCTGGGCGCCCAGGGCCAGCTGGGGCAGACGTTCATCGCCCACGGCGGTCTCGCCGCTCGCGGTGAACTGATCGCCGCGTCCCGCGATGGGAATGTTCCCGCAGGCACCAGGGGCGTGCAGGCCGACCTCGCCGACGAGAGCGCATTGCGAGCCGTCCTGGACCATGTAAACCCGGATCTCATCGTCAATGCGGCAGCGTATACGGCCGTGGACAAGGCGGAGACGGACGAAGCGACTGCTACGGCCGTCAACGGACAGGCCCCCGCCATCCTGGGTCGCTGGGCTGCGACAAGGGATGCGGGAGTGATCCACTATTCCACGGACTATGTCTTCCCCGGCGACGCTCGAACGCCATACGTGCCCGATGCGACCACCGGCCCGCAAGGCGCTTACGGCCGAAGCAAGCTTGCCGGCGAACTGGCGCTTCGCGCGAGCGGCGCAAACCACCTGATCCTGCGCACGGCATGGGTATATTCGACCGTGGGACACAACTTCCTGAAGACCATGTTGCGTCTCGGCCGCGAGCGCGATGAACTCAAAGTGGTTGCCGATCAGCGTGGAACACCCACAACGACCACCCTTATCGTCGAAGGGAGCATCGTCGCCATCGACCGGTTTGTCGAAGAGACCAACCGCCCTGCACTCACGGGCACCTACCATCTGACCGCCAGCGGCGAGACGACGTGGCACGGCTTTGCCGAAGCGATATTCGACGAAGCCGTTACCGCAGGAGTCCTTGCGCGGCGGCCCATGGTGCATCCGATCAGCACGAGCGATTTTCCAACGCCCGCGCGCCGTCCAGCCTATTCGGTACTGGACAATCGCAGCTTTGCGGAGACGTTCCGTCATGCCCTGCCGGCTTGGCGCGACGGCCTGCACGATATCGTCCACTCGCTCGCATCGCAGTGAGGCAACCATGCTAATCCCCCTCATCCTCAGCGGCGGCAGCGGCACGCGCCTCTGGCCGATCTCGCGTCGTAACCTGCCTAAACAGTTCCTCTCCCTTGCCGGGAAGGAAACGCTGTTTCAGCAGACCATTCAGCGCGCGAGCGGTCTTCCCGACGTCGCCGCGCCCATCGTCGTGGCAAGCGACGATCAGCGCTTCCTTGCGGCGGAGCAGTTGCAGGAACTCGGCGTGGAGGGCGCCAGCATCCTGCTCGAGCCGACAGCCAGGAACACGGCGCCGGCGATAGCGGCGGGTGCCTTGCAGGCCATCCAGAAGGATCCGGACGCCCTGATCCTCGTCCTTCCCGCGGATCATCTGATCGGCGACAGCGTCTCCTTCGCGGACGCCGTTGCCCGAGCCCTGCCACTGGCCGAGCAGGGTTGGCTCGTTACCTTCGGCATTCGCCCTGATCGTGCCGAAACAGGATTCGGCTATATCCGCCGCGGCGAGGCACTTGAAGGTGACACCTTCCGGGTCAGCCAGTTCGTTGAGAAGCCAAAACAGGAGATCGCGGATCAGTATCTCGCCAGCGGCGAATACGACTGGAATTCCGGCATGTTCCTTTTCCGCGCATCTCGTTACCTCGACGAATTAAGCCAGTTCGCGCCGGCCATGCGGCAGGCTGTGGAATCGGCTTTCGGCAAAGCGAACAAGGATCTCGATTTCATCAGGCTTGACCACGAAGCATTCGCTGCCGCACCTAGCGATTCCATAGACTATGCAGTGATGGAAAAGACGACGCGGGCTGCTGTAGTCCCCGTTACCTGTGGCTGGAGCGACATCGGTTCGTGGGACGCTCTCTGGCTTTCCACGGAGAAAGACGCCAACGGCAATCATCTCGAAGGCGACGTCATCGCCCTCGACACACGCGGCTCCCTGGTCAGGTCTCACGACCGTCACCTGGTGGCCACGATCGGGCTCGATGATGTCGTAGTCGTCACGACGCCCGACGCCACGCTGGTCGCCCGCCGCGACGCGTCGCAGGACGTCAAGAAGGTCGTCGAACAACTGAAGGCCGCCGGCCGTACCGAGCACGACCTCCATCGCGTCGTCCACAGGCCCTGGGGCAGCTACGACTCACTGGAGTCCGGCGATCGATTCCAGGTAAAGCGCATCGTCGTCAAGCCAGGCGCCGCGCTCAGCCTGCAGATGCACCACCACCGGGCAGAGCACTGGATCGTCGTTAAAGGCGTGGCCGAAGTCACGTGCGATGACAATGTCTTCCTGCTTTCGGAAAACCAGAGCACCTACCTACCACTGGGTAGCAAGCACCGCCTTCGCAACCCGGGCAAGCTTCCTGTCGAACTGATCGAAGTGCAGTCGGGAAGCTACCTCGGGGAAGACGACATCGTTCGCTTCGACGACGTGTACGGCAGGGCGGGCTAACCCCGGATCAGCCGGGAAAGCTCGGCCGTCCGCGCAGACATGAGACTGGAATCGCCTCGCGATTCGACATTGAGGCGCAGCAATGGCTCCGTGTTCGACGAGCGTAGATTGAAGCGCCACGTTCCAAAATCGGCGCTGGTGCCGTCGATGTATTCCAGCGAAGGCGCATCTTTCTCGTAATACGCGAGGACGCGAGCCACCGCCGCCTTCGCGTCGTCCACCACGAAATTGATTTCGCCACTGCAGGGATAGGCGGCCATACGCTGGGTCAGCATGTCCGCAAGACTCATACCCGTCCGTGACAATCGCTCTGCAACGAGCAGCCAGGGAATCATGCCCGAGTCGCAATAGGCGAATTCGCGAAAGTAGTGGTGCGCGCTCATCTCACCGCCGTAGATGGCATCCTCCGTGCGCATTCGCTCCTTGATAAAGGCATGCCCGGTCTTGCTTTCGATGGCTACGCCGCCTGCCCGCTCCACCATGTCGATCGTGTTCCAGGTCAGACGCGGATCGTGGATGATCTTCGCACCTGGATGCTTTTCCAGGATCTGCGCCGCCAGCAGACCGACGATGTAATAGCCCTCGATGAACTCCCCGCGTGCATCGAACAGGAAGCAGCGATCGAAATCGCCGTCCCATGCGATGCCGAAGTCGGCTCCATGTTCGCGTACGGCATCTGCCGTGGCCGAACGGTTCTCAGGCAAGAGCGGGTTGGGAATGCCATTGGGGAAGCTGCCGTCAGGTTCGTGATTAACGCGAACGAACCGCAGTGGAAGGTGCGCTTCGAGCAGGTCGACGATCCTTCCTGCACCACCGTTACCGGCGTTCACCACCACCTTCAAGGGCTTGAACGCCGCAGGATCGATGTACCCCAGCAAGTGCTGGATATAGGCATTCTTGTCGTGGTCGTGGACAATGCCGCCGCGTACGTCCGATGGCTTACCAAAAGCGTCTTCTTCAACCAAGCGCTCGATGTCGCGCAGGCCGGTGTCGCCGCTGATCGGCCGCGCACCCTCGCGCACCAGCTTCATGCCGTTGTAGTCGATGGGATTGTGGCTGGCGGTGACCATGATCCCGCCGGCCACCTGGCGATGGAAGGTCTGGAAGTAGACTTCTTCCGTACCGCACAAACCGATGTCGATCACATCGCGACCTTCGTCGTTGAGTCCTCGGACGATGGCCTCCGCCAGTCCGGGGCTATCACGCCGGATGTCGAAGCCGACGACGACGGCACCCTCGCCTACAGTACGCGCAAAGGCGCGCCCCAGGCGGTACGCGATGTCGTCATTCAGTTCGTCTTGCACACGGCCGCGGATGTCGTAGGCTTTGAAACACTTCATGAGTGTGGTTCCGGCGATTCAGCGCTCTATTGTCGCCGCACCGGCCCCGCCCCTCAAGGCCGAGGGGCTTCGCCGAGGCTACCACGCAGCCAATGGAATACCGGCTCGCCCTCCCGGGAAAGGAAGGTACGATGTTCCGCTGAAGGCACACCACTAGCCTGCAAGGCCCGCCGATAGCGGTCCTCATCGCCAGCATTCCAGTAAACGAGGCGAAATTCGGTGATGCCGTCTTCCTTGAGCTGGTCGATCGTGCCGGGCTCGATGTCCACCCTGTAGGGAACGCGATTCTCCGTGAGGAAGGCAAACGAAGTGAAGAATCCCCACTCAGGGAAAAGGTAGGCGACATTCTTCGGTACGCCGCGCGCCTCGATGGCCAGTGTCGTCAACGCGTCGCTGCTATGCCCCCGGCCTCCCGTCTTGGCGAGCCATTCGTGGAAGCGAGTCTGCTGGAACAAATTGCCGCCGAGTACGACGGTCGCCAGCACCACGAGAGCAGCGGCCCGCGCACGCGGGGCCGGCTGGCGAATCGTCGCAAAGATCTGGACCATCAGCAGCGCGGGCAGCAGGTAGACGAATGGCAGCAACACGCTGAAGTGGTGGGCCCAGAGCCGATGACCGAACAAGGAGGCGACCGCGACGAACGAGATCGGCATCACCGCCGGCAGGATCGTCATCGTCAAGCGCGGCTGACGTCCGAGCAGGTGAATGATGCCGAGTACGACCAGGCCCAGGACACTGACTGCAAGCCACCATACCTTGCTTGCACCCCAAGGACCGGATATCGCCTGGCCGAAGATCATGCCCTCGTTGGCGGCATCGCTCGTCGCCAGGCCGACCATGTCCCACGCGTAAGTGAGGTTGTTTCCCGAGGCACCACTGGCGTCGAAGGGTTTCAATTGACCCAGCATCCCGCGCACGAACTCGAGCGTCGGCTCCAGGCCGTGTTTCTTCGCTAGCAGCGACAGGAAGCCGAGCAGGAAGGGGCTTACGCCAAGGACGGCGCCCGCCACCCAACGCCCCCAGTCGCGACGGGGGACCCAGCACGCGACCAGCAAGGCCATGGCGGGTGCGAAGAACGAGAGGACGAAGTAGCCATAACTGGCGAGGCCGAAAAACACGCCCGACCAGAAAACGCGGCGACGCACGATCCGGGATCCGATCTCGGCGGGAAGCGCCAGCAGCATCGATAGGATGAACCACGCCGCGCCGCCAAGCACGATGTAGAACTGGGTACGAAACGACGCGGTAAATGCGAGTTCCGTAGCAAGGCCGATGCTCACTGCAAAGGCCACGCCAGGCGATCCCGTGAGCCGGCGGGTCAGGTGGTACAGCGCCAGCAGCAGGATAACGCCGAACACCGCCTGTTCGAGGCGAAGGGAAGTGACGCTGAACCCAGCCACGGCGAAAAAGGGCAGGCCCAGGTAGGCATTCTGCATACCGTGGTAGAAGCTGCCGAGGATGGGAAAGATCTTCGACGGTATGCCTGCCCCGGGGTTATGGCCGTGGTGCAGCCAGCGCGCAGCGAGAAAGTCGGGGTTCGCCGCGTCCATATAGATGCCGGGTAGGTCCGCATGGAGAAGGACGAGGCCCAGGAATATCGCCAGGGGCAGCACCCACGCGCGACGAGTGACCCATGCTTGCTTCCAGTGAACCAAGGCGATCCCCTTTGACACGCGCCCCGGTGGCGGCGCCGGCGATTATACAATCAGCTGATTGATGCGCCGATCTCCCAATCGAGGCACGTCGCCTGATCCTCCGAAGGACGAACGTCACATGCAGACTGATATTCCGGGTAAAGACCAGGACATCGCCGTACTGATCCCCTGCTTCAACGAGGCATTGGCGATAGCCCGGGTGATACGGGACTTCCGCGCTGCACTCCCGCATGCCCGCATCCACGTGTTCGACAATGCGTCCACGGACCGCACGGTCGACATTGCCAGGGAAGCTGGAGCGATCGTGCGCACGGTAGACCTCCGAGGCAAGGGCAACGTGGTGCGGAGGATGTTCGCGGATGTAGATGCCGATATCTACGTACTGGTCGACGGGGACGCGACCTATGATGCTTCCCGTGCGCCTGTGATGATCGAGCGGTTGCTGCAAGAAGGGGCCGACATGGTCGTCGGCGTACGCAAGGACGACAAGCTCGCAAGGGCTTACCGAAGCGGGCATCGACTCGGCAATCGGATGCTCACCGGCTGCGTGGCGATGATCTTCGGCGGCACGTTCACCGACATGTTATCGGGCTACCGCGTCTTCACCCGCCGCTATGTGAAATCCTTCCCCGCCCTGTCGGCCGGCTTCGAAACGGAAACGGAACTGACCGTGCATGCGCTCGAACTGCGCATGCCGTGGAGCGAGGTGGACACACCCTATTCCACCCGACCGGAAGGATCGGAGAGCAAGCTTTCGACTTACAAGGACGGTCTGCGCATAGTGCGGATGATCCTGCGCCTGTTCGTTGCGGAGCGACCTTTGCAATTTTTCGGGATCGTGGGTGCACTATCGCTCGTCATCGCCATCGTCATAGCCGTGCCCTTATTGACGACCTACCTTGCCACCCATGAAGTGCCACGGCTTCCTACGGCACTGCTATCCACGGGCCTGGCGCTCGTGGCGGCGATCTCGCTGGTGTGTGGCGTGATCATGGACGCCGTCACCCGCGGCCGCAGGGAAATGAAGCGGCTGTTCTATCTGGGTATCCCCGGCCCCACCAAACCTGACGACCCCATGCGCTAGACGACGGTACCGCCATGAGACGGCGCGTCGTCCACATAACCGATGACGCGCGCGGGATTGCCGACGACGATGGCCCTTTCGGGCACGTCGTGCGTAACCACCGCTCCGGCCCCGATCATTGCCCTGGGGCCGATCTCAAGACCCGGCAGGACCGTGGCTCCCCCGCCGATCGACGCACCTGACCGGACCACCGTCTGCTGGAACGGGTGGGAATACTCCCGCGACCGCGGAAACCGATCATTGGTAAACGTCACATTCGGCCCGACAAAAACGTCATCCTCAAGCCGCAACCCGTCCCACAACTGCACGCCACTCTTCACCGTCACCCGATCGCCGACGACCACATCGTTCTCGATAAAACAGTGCGAGCAGATATTGCAGTCGTCGCCGATAGCCGCCCCGGGCAGGATCACGACGAACTGCCACACCCGCGTCCGTTCGCCGATACGCAACGACTGCACATCGGCGAGGGCATGGATATACGGCTGATCGGTCATTCGACGGTGACCGACTTGGCCAGGTTCCGCGGCTGATCCACATCGGTCCCGCGCTGCACCGCCACGTGGTACGCCAGCAGCTGCATCGGCACGGTAAACACCGCCGGAGCGATCAGGTCGCCGCCACCATCCACGCGCACGGTGGCGATATGAGCCGTGTCCGTGTCCATCTCGGCACGTTCATCCGCGAAGACGATCAGCTCGCCGCCCCGCGCCCGCACTTCCTGCAGGTTGGACTTCAGCTTGTCCAGCAGCGGGCCATTCGGTGCCACGGCGACGATCGGCATGTTCTCGTCCACGAGCGCCAGCGGGCCATGCTTCAGCTCACCCGCCGGATACGCCTCGGCGTGGATATAGGAGATTTCCTTGAGCTTGAGCGAGCCTTCCAGGGCCACCGGATACTGCGCGCCGCGCCCAAGGAACAACGCGTGCTGTTTGTTGATGAAGTGGTCGGCGATCTTCAGGATCTCCGGCTCGCTCTTCAGCGCGTTCTCGATATAGCGCGGCAACGACTGCAGTTCCTTGCAGTGGTCGAGGTACCGGGCACCGTCCAGGCCGCGACGGCGGCCGAGATCCAGCGCCAGCAGCGCGAAGGCGGCCAGCTGGGTGGTGAAGGCCTTGGTCGAGGCTACGCCGATCTCGGGGCCAGCCCGGGTCATCAGGCGCAGGTCGGACTCGCGCACCACCGAGGACTCCGGCACGTTGCAGATGGCGAAAGTGGCGAGGTAGCCACGGCGGCGTGATTCGCGCATCGCGGCCAAGGTGTCGGCGGTTTCACCCGACTGCGACACGGCCACGAACAAGGTGTTTTCCGGTACCACCACGTCGCGGTAGCGGTACTCGCTGGCCACTTCGACCACGACCGGGATACGTGCAAGTTCCTCGATCCAGTACTTGGCGACCATGCCGGCGTGATAGCTGGTGCCGCAGGCGACGATGTGGATGCCACGGGTCTTGTCGAGGATGGGATCGGCGTCGATGCCGAAGATGTTCGGCAGTACGCCATGCGGCCCGATGCGGCCTTCCAGCGTATCGGCGACGGCGCGCGGCTGCTCGAAGATTTCCTTCTGCATATAGTGGCGGTATTCGCCACGCTCGACGGAGTCGGCGCTGATTTCGCTTTCATGCGCGGTGCGGTCCACGCGCTGGCCATCGAGGTTGAACACCTCGGCGGTGTCACGGGTGATCTCGACGACGTCGTCCTCCTCGAGGTACATCATCCGGTTGGTGACCTTGATCAGCGCCTGCGCGTCGGAACCCAGGAAGTGCTCCCCGATGCCGATGCCGACCAGCAAGGGGCAACCACGGCGCGCACCGACGATGCACTCGGGCTCGTCGAGGCTCATCACGGCGATGGCGTAGGCACCTTCCAGTTCGCGCACGGCGGCGGTCACCGCCTCACGCAGCGGCTTTCCCGCCTGTACGTGCTCGTCGATCACCGCGCCCATCACCTCGGTATCGGTTTCCGAGTTAAAAGTTCGGCCCTTGGCTTTCAGCGACTCGCGCAACGATGCGTAGTTCTCGATGATGCCGTTGTGCACGATCGCGATGCGGCCCTGCACATGCGGGTGTGCATTCTTCTCGCTCGGCACGCCGTGCGTCGCCCAGCGCGTGTGTGCGATACCCGTACCGCCACGCACGGGATCGGCATCATAGAGGGCTTCCATCTCGCGAACCTTGCCTTTGGCCCGGACCCGGCGGATCTCCCCGCCATCGGCGATGGCCATGCCCGCGGAATCGTAGCCCCGGTATTCCAGGGCTTTCAGGCCGGCGATGAGAATGGGCGCTATGTCACGCTGTGCGACTGCGGCGACGATTCCACACATGACGCTTCCCCTTCCTTAATTGACTTTGCGACGCAGGTAATTGAGCAAGTCGATACGCGTGATGAGGCCGAGGAACTGCTCGCCATCCATCACGATCGCGACATGCCCCTTCTCGAACACAGGTAGCAGCGCCTCGATCGGCGAGGTGACCTGGAGCATTTCCGGCGATGCGATCATCGCCGTCGACACGGGATCGCGAAACCGGGTTTCGTCCGCATGCACGTGCAGGAGCACGTCGGATTCGTCCAGGATGCCGACCAGGCGGTCATCTTCCATCACCGGCAGCTGCGACACGTCGTACAGCTTCATGCGGTTGTAGGCGGTGATCAGCATGTCGTCCGGCTTCACCACCACCGTGTCGCGCTGGGCATACGGGCGCAGGATGAGATCGCGCAGGTCACCGAAGCGCTCGCGTTCGAGGAAGCCGTTGTCGAGCATCCAGTAGTCGTTGTACATCTTCGAGAGGTACTTGTTGCCAGTGTCGCAGACCAGGGTCACCACACGCTTCGGCGTGGTCTGTTCGCGGCACCACTTCAGCGCGGCGGCAAGGAGGGTGCCCGTGGATGAACCGCCCAGCACACCCTCCTTCGCCAGCAATTCGCGCGCGGCCAGGAAGCTTTCCTTGTCGCTGATGGCGTAGGCCTTCTTCACCATCGAGAAGTCGCTGATCGAGGGAAGGAAATCCTCGCCGATGCCTTCCACCATCCAGCTGCCCGACTTCTCCGAGAGCGTACCTTCGTTGATGTACTGGGCCAGGATCGAGCCGACCGGATCGGCCAGCACGATCTCGGTGTTCGGCGAATGCTCGCGCAGGTAGGCGGTAAGGCCGCTCATCGTGCCGGACGAACCACAACCGACCACGATCGCGTCGACCTTGCCGCCGAGCTGCTCGAAGATCTCCGGACCCGTGGTCTGCACATGCGCCAGGGGGTTGTCCGGGTTGCCGAACTGGTTGATGAAGTAGGCCCCCGGCGTTTCGCGAGCGATACGCGCAGCCATGTCCTGGTAGTACTCGGGGTGGCCCTTGGCCACGTCCGACCGGGTGAGCACCACCTCGGCGCCCATGGCCTTGAGGTTGAAGATCTTCTCGCGGCTCATCTTGTCGGGAACGACCAGGATCAGGCGGTAGCCCTTCTGCTGTGCGACCAGCGCCAGCCCGAGGCCGGTGTTGCCGGCGGTGCCTTCGACCAGGGTATCGCCCGGCTTGATCTTCCCTGCGCGTTCGGCGCCCTCGATCATGGACCGGCCGATACGGTCTTTCACCGAACCGCCTGGGTTGGCGCTCTCGAGCTTCAGGAACAGTTCGCAACAGCCCGCATCCAGGTGCTGGGCACGCACCATGGGGGTGCGACCGATCAGTTCGAGGACGCTGTCATGAACACTCATTGGGACTCCGTGGGTGATCCGGCGCGGCCCCTTCGACCTCGCCCTTTGGGCGCACATGATAAAGGGTGGCGCGCTGAACCGATGCCCGGCTTCACGGCCGATCCAAAACGATGTATGGGAAGACCATAAAAAAACGGGCACGTTCCCGTGCCCGTTTCCGTCCTGCACCGGCCAGCCGGTTCAGTGTCGTGATTTTTGCCAGCTTTCCCACATTCGCTGGAGTTTCTCCTTGGCCTGCAGCTTTTCCTTCTTGAGTCCTACCAGGCTCTTGTCATCGATGGGCAGGCAGCCGATGTTGGCATCGTGCAGCTTGGTATCGAGTTCCTGGTGGCGGTAGAAGAGACGACGGGTTTCGGCATCGGCGTGGATGAACTTCTCGACGTCGTCGCGCTGCTGGTTTTCGAACATAGCAATCTCCTCGCGGTGGGATCGGCCCGCGGCGCGGACCGGTCGTGAGGGGAGACATGCGAGGCACTGTCCGCGCATCGGCGGAAGGGAGGATCGCGATGCGATGTGCCTGGTGAACGTACGCATGCTCCGGCAGGGCCGCCACGTGTTTTTCCCGTGACGGGAGTTCGAAGCTACTCCGCTCGCCAGGGGGGTGCAAGGGCGATTTTTCTGAATTTCCCGCAGAAAAAAGGTTGCCGGTGCAACGGTTTACGCGGCAGGCTTCCGCCAGGCGGAAGGCCACCTGCGTCGACGCCACTTACGGGTGGGAAGCCGCTTAAGCGGCTTCCCACCCGGCTTCCTGCCTGATTGCCGGGGGCTTCCCCATAACCAGCTTATGGGCTCCACAGCGCCGCCCCGCCCGGGAGGCGGGAGCGGCGGTGGTAGCGGACGGTTTAGTTGCCTCCGCCCTTCTTGCTCTTCTTGGGCGTGCTCGTTGCCGGCGTGGACGCGGGGGCGCCACCATCGGACGAGTTGATGTCGCGCATCGCGCGGGCGGCGGCTTCCGCCAGCGCGGCCTGCTTCTTGGCGGCGTTGGCGACCTTGGCCTGCGCAGCGGCCACCTGGCGGGCCTTCTCGCCTTCCGCCTTGGCCTGCTCCAGCGCCTGGGAATACTCCACGCCCTGCTGCTGCAGGCGGGCGGCCTCTTCCTGGATCATCTGGTTCTGCATGCGCTGTTGTTCGAGCTGGCGGCGGGCCATCTCGGCGTCGAGGCGGCTGGCCTCGAGCAGGATGGCGTCGTGCTCGCGGTCGAGCTGGGCGCTCTTGTTCTGGGCGTCCTGGTACTGGGCCATGGCCTTGGCGATGTCCACACGGCGCTCGGCAATGTACCGGTAGTGGGCGTGTTCCTTGTCCTTGGGCTTGAACTGGGCCATCTGGTTGATCGCCTCGCGGGCACGCGCCTGTTCCGCCTGGGCGTAGCCGCCGAGGGTCGGATCGGACGAGAGCTGGTCGAGGCTGGAATTCAGGCGGCGTACGTCGAGGTCGTCGGTGGCGGCCATGGCGCCACCTGCCGAAACGGCAAGGACCAGCGCGGAAAGGAGGAGAGTCGAGCGCTTCATCACTGGCCTCCCTGGTTGTCGTTCAGGGGCTGGGTCTGGCCGCCCGCGGGCGGCGGGGTGCTGTCCGTCGGCTCCGGCAGGACCGTCTCGGATTCCTGCACGTTGCTGGGAATCGGCACCGTATCATTGGCATGGTTGTCGATCATCTCGACACGCATCCGTGAGTTTTCCTGGCTCTTGGCGGTGTTCTGGGCACGGGCGGCGCCGAGACGAGCCTTGGCGCGAGCCAACTCGCTGTCCGCGCGGGACTCCTCGGCCAGCGCGGCCGCCTCGTCGTACTTGCGGCTGGCCATGGCCGCCTGGGCCTGGCGGAATTTGCTTTGCGCGTAATCGAGGTCGACCGGCGCATAATCGGCCGCCCCCGCATCGCGCGCGGCTTGAAGTTGGGCGAGGGCCTGGTTCATGGCGCCATCGGGCGGGGGCACGCTGGCACAGCCAGCGAGGGTGGCGATCGCCATGGCCAGGGCGGCCACGGCAAGGAGCCGGCGGCCCTGGGACAGGGCTTTCGACGGCAAGTTGTGCACCATCACTCGTTCCTCATACAGATTTGCGAGATATTGTCGATATACAGGTCAGTGAGACCGTCGTCTCGATTGTAATGCGAACGCCCGGGGGTTTAGGTGGATATCGGTTATTTCCTGAAGCTAATGGTGGACAAGGGCGCGTCGGACATGTTCCTGACGACCGGCGCCCCCGTGAACATCAAGGTGGAAGGCAAGCTTTACCCGCTCGGAAATACCGGCCTGCCGAGCGGCATGGTCAAGAAAATCGCCTATTCGCTCATGGACGAGGGCCAGGTGCCCCAGTTCGAGCGCGACCTCGAGCTCAACATGGCCCTGGCCGTGAAGGAAGCCGGCCGCTTCCGCATCAACGTGTTCAAGCAGCGCGGCGAGATCGGCATGGTCATCCGTGCGATCAAGAGCGAGATCCCCTCGCTGGAAGAACTGCGCCTGCCCACGATCTTCCGCGACCTCATCATGGAGCCGCGCGGCCTGATCCTGGTCGTGGGCGCCACCGGCTCGGGCAAGTCGACCACCCTGGCCGCGATGCTCGACCATCGCAACAACAACAGCTCGGGCCACATCCTCACCATCGAGGACCCGATCGAGTACCTGCACCGGCACAAACGCTCCATCGTGAACCAGCGTGAAGTGGGGCTCGACACCCACAGCTATCACGAGGCGCTGAAGAACGCGATGCGCGAGGCGCCGGACGTGATCATGATCGGCGAGATCCGCGACACGGACACCATGGAGGCCGCCATCTCGTTCTCCGAGACCGGTCACCTGTGCCTGGCCACCCTGCACTCCAACAACGCCGACCAGACGCTGGAGCGCATCCTCAACTTCTTCCCGGAATCGGCGCACAAGAACGTGCTGATGAACCTCGCCCTCAATCTGCGCGCGGTGATCAGCCAGCGCCTGGTGATCGGCAAGGACGGCCGTCGCATGCCGGCCACCGAGGTGCTGCTCAACACCCCGCTGATCCGCGACATGATCCGCCGTGGCCAGATCCACGAGGTGAAGGACGCGATGGATCGCAGCCTGCAGGAAGGCATGCAGACCTTCGACCAGTCCCTCTACCGCCTGTACAAGGACGGCCTGATCACCCTCGACGAATGCCTCAACAAGGCCGACTCGCGCGACGGCCTGGCGCTGAAGATCCGGCTCTCGGAAGGCGCGTCCGGTAACGAGTTCGCGTCGAGCGACCCGTACGGGATCGGCGTCTAGCCACTCGATAGCGCTCAAGTGTGAGAGCCACTGGGTGTGGGCTGGGTGTGGGAGCCGCTTCAGCGGCGATCCCGCGGCAGCGGGCCAAGTGGAGGCAAGCCTCCATCGCCGCTGAAGCGGCTCCCACAGCGGCAATGGCTCTCACACCAGTCGGTTCTCACACGTTTCGCGGCTCCCACATTTAACCTCAGGGGCGCCCCGTAACCCCAAAGTCAACGCGGAGCATCCGGCTGCGCCTCGGGCGCGGCCCGCTGGAACGCTTCCAACGCCTGGCAAGCCTCCGCCACCCTACGGATCGTCGGATAAGGCGCCAGGTCCACTCCCCAGCGCACGGCGTTGTAGAACTGCGGCACGAGACAGGCATCGGCCAGGGTGGGTGTATCGCCATGGCTGTAGCGGCCGGTCGGTCCCTGCGCCAGCAAGGCCTCGAGCCCTTTGAACCCATGGGCGATCCAACGGCGCGACCACGCCTCCTTCGCCGCCGTATCGGCTCCGAACTCCGACTCGATGGCCTTGAGCACCCTGAGGTTGCCCAGCGGGTGGATGTCCGCCGCGACCGCTTGCATCAATTCGCGGACACGCGCCCTTCCCTGCGCGTCGGCCGGCATCAGGGGCGGCGTGGGTCGCGTCTCGTCGAGGTACTCCATGATTGCCATCGACTGGCGGATGACGCGGTCGCCATCGAGCAGCGTGGGTAGCTGCGCCTGCGGGGATACCGCGCGGTAAGCAGGTTTCAGGTGCTCGCCGCCGTCGTTGACCAGGTGGATGGGCCGGGCTTCGTAGTCGAGCCCCTTGAGGTTCAGGGCGATGCGTACGCGATAGACGGCGCTGGAGCGCCAGTAGGTGTAAAGGACGAGGGACATGCGGCTTCCTTCTATGGCGTGGCGGATTCTAATGGGTGGGGGCGGGGAAGCCTTGCCGCGCTGCCGCGCGGATCGCCGACAGGGTCGGCTCCCACCCAAGCATTACGGCAGCACCGACAGGGTCGGGGGCCCACCCAAGCATTACGGCATCGCCCACAAGGTCTGGTCCCACCGAAGCACTGCGGCATCGCTGGCAGGTCGGGTTCCACCAAAGCGCTGCGGGATCTCCGATAGGTCGGGTCCCACCAACTCTCCTGGCTGCGGCCTGGTGGGAGCCGACCCTGTCGGCGATCGGATTTGCCCCACCCTCCAAGGGCGCGGACAATATCCGTTTCCCCTCGACCCAGAGCTGGAGTCCCCCGTGTCCGTCACCCGCATGCAAGACCTCGACCTGCGCGGCAAGCGCGTGCTGATCCGCGAAGACCTCAACGTCCCCGTGGAGAACGGCAAGATCACCTCCACGCAGCGCCTGGATGCCGCCCTGCCCACTATCGTCGCCGCGCGCGACGCCGGCGCTAAGGTCATGGTCATTTCCCACCTGGGTCGCCCGAAGGAAGGCGAGTTCGACGAGGCTTCCTCCCTGAAGCCGGTCGCCGAATGGCTGGGCAAGAAACTCGGCAAGGACGTGCGCCTGGTCCGCGACTACCTGGAAGGCGTCGACGTGGCCGACGGCGAAGTGGTCGTCCTCGAGAACTGCCGCATGAACGTCGGCGAAGGCAAGGACGACGAGACTCTTTCGAAGAAGTACGCCGCGCTGTGCGACATCTTCGTCATGGACGCCTTCGGCACCGCGCACCGCGCCCAGGCTTCCACCCACGGCGTGATCCGCTTCGCACCGGTCGCCGCCGCCGGTCCGCTGCTGGCGAAGGAACTCGATGCACTGGGCAAGGCGCTCGAGAACCCCGACCACCCGCTGCTGGCGATCGTCGCCGGCTCGAAGGTATCGACCAAGCTCGAACTGCTGCAGAACCTCGTCGGCCGGGTCGACCAGCTGATCGTCGGCGGCGGCATCGCCAATACCTTCATCCTGGCCGCGGGCCACAAGGTCGGCAAATCGCTGGTCGAGGCCGACCTGCTCGACACCGCGAAGAAGATCATGGCCGATGCCAAGTCGCGCGGCGCCGAGGTACCGGTTCCGACGGACGTCGTCGTCGCCACGGAATTCTCCGCCGACGCCAAGGCCACGGTGAAAGCCGTCGACCAGGTGGGCGACGACGAGATGATTCTCGACATCGGCCCCGATACGGCCAGGCGCTACGCCGATTTGATCGCCAAGGCGGGCACGGTCGTGTGGAACGGTCCGGTCGGCGTGTTCGAATTCGACGCGTTCGGCAAGGGTACCGAGACGCTGGCACGCGCCATCGCCGCGTCGAAAGCCTTCTCGATCGCGGGCGGTGGCGACACCCTCGCAGCGGTCGACAAGTACGGTATCGAGGACGGCGTCTCCTATATCTCCACGGGCGGCGGTGCCTTCCTCGAATTCCTCGAAGGCAAGGAACTGCCGGCGGTCGCCGCGCTCCAGGCCCGTGCGGATAGCAAGTAATGCTGATCCTCTTCGACCTCGACGGCACCCTGATCGACTCGGAGATCGGCATCTTCGCCGGCGTTCGCCATTCGCTGGCGAGCGTCGGCGCGGAAGCGCCCGACGACACGGTACTGCGTTCCTGGATCGGCCCACCGTTGCGGGTCAGCTTTGGCGAAGTCCTCGACGGTGACAGCATTCGCGTGGAAGCGGCGGTCGCCGCGTACTCCCAGCGTTTCCGCGAGATCGGCTGGTCCGAGCACACGGTCTACGACGGCATCGCGGATACCATCGCATCCCTCGCCGGCGCGGGCCACCGCCTGGCGGTGGTGACGAGCAAGGTGCGTGCACATGCGGAACCCATCCTCGCCCACCTCCCCTTCGGCCACCTCTTCGAACGCCTTTACGCCCCCGGCCCTGCCACGGCGCATAGCGAGAAGGCCGAGATGATCGCGGCGGCGCTGGCCGACTTCGGCCACCCCGCCGACGACACGATCATGGTCGGCGATCGTCGCTTCGACATCGAAGGCGCGGTTGCCAATCGTGTGCGTGGCCTCGGCGTGCTGTGGGGGTTTGGCGATCGTGACGAGTTGGAAGCCGCGGGTGCCTGGAAGGTGATCGAAGAGCCGACGGAGATCGGCTCGCTTGCAGGGATACTCGTTCCAGGCTGACGAGCGGCGGCATCTCCATATTTAGACGCGACGTAGGTCCAGTGGCGGGACTGGCAATTACAACCATCCCCCACACAAGGTTGCGGCAGCAGCTTATGTTTTGCCATCAAGAGGCTACCTAACCTGGCTGACCGGTGCGGCTGATCGCACGTCATCCATGGACAAATCATGCGCGCGCGTTCCATCAGCCTCATTGCCACAATCGCCGCGCTTATACATATGGCGTCAATGAACGCCACGGTCGCTGCTGCCACCAGATTTCCTGAATCGCCGGTCCGAAATGCCGCGATTGCGCATGCATCTGCCGGCACGTGGACGTCTCCTCTGCAAGCACAACTTCCAGCGGCACAACGCGAAGCGGAAATACGGTTTCGTAAGTCCCATGCCTCGCCGCGACAATTCCATCGATCCGCCCGATGGACGACCGATGCGGCGATCTTCGCGCTTTCCGCGATCGGGGTTATCCAAGGACACGGCAGGGACAATACCAGCGATATCGGGAAACCTCCTTTGCAGACATCGCAGCTTCTCGACCGCCCCGCTATCCAAGGCGGAATTCGATAGACGATCGTCTATAGGCGAATTGACATCATGGGTGACGGTGCGTGTGATTTCGGCCTTTTGGAGAAGTTCGAAAGGCGTCAATCTGACTCGCCAGGGCAGCACGAGTCTGGTTGCCCCACAAGAAGACGACGCTAGACTGACCGCTGACGAGTTGATGGATGGCACTGTAAAAAGGATCTCGCTGATACGAGACGATTCCGTTTCCGCCTATCGTGTCTTTCGCCATCAACAGATGGCGAAAGACAAAAAATCCAGGAAGGGAATATGACTACGATTCGATTGGCCGGAATGATGGCAATTGCCCTCGGCGCACTTTTTTCTGACACGACATGGTCGAGGGTACTGGAACCTGGGCAGAGCATTGCCGTCAACGAGCCACTCTTGTCAGAGGACAACCGCTATTACGGAACGCTACAGCCCGACGGAAACTTCGTCGTGTATCAAAACTATGGAACTCATCGCGCAGTTTGGTCCACACGCACGGTGGGGAAGGGAGCGGTCCGTGCGATGCTCCAGGCAGATGGTGACTTCACGCTGCTCAATGCAGGCAATGCTCCAGTGTGGCGGACCAACTCAAGAGGGCCCTATCGAAAGTTCGCGATTACCGAGCACGGCCAAGCCATGGTTCTGACGGTGACAGACTGGTGGACAAGCAAGACAGGCGACCCTCGATTCAAACAACAAAATGCGCTGATCTTTCCGTTCGGATTCCATTTTGAGAAGGGACGACAGTACGAACAGGGCATGTACGGATTTAGTCTGCAACACGATGGAAACATGGTGTTGAAGCGACATGGGGCGCCCATCTGGGCATCGCACACATACGGCGCCACATATGCACACGTCGGACACGGGCTGATCATCGGCGACGCGAATGGCGAGCGATTTCGGATGAAGGGACGTTACAAGGAGGCTGCGCCGGGTACCGCTCTCTACACCAAGCTCGGGTCCGTCGCCGTATTCCCTGATGGAAATCTCGTGGCTTACCGTGCCACGCCAGTCTGGAGCTCACCGCGCGACTGGTACGAGACCAATTGACCGTATCTAACGAATAGCGGTGTCAGCAAAAAAAGAGGCCCCCTTCCGGGGGCCTCGCTCGTCTTACTTGATCACACTCTTCACCGCATCCACCACGGCCGTGGTGGTGATGCCGAAGTGTTCATACAGCTTGTCGATCGGGGCGGAGGCGCCGAAGGTCGTCATGCCGACCGCCTTGCCGTCCAGGCCGATGTACTTCGACCAGAAGTCGACGCTGGCCGCTTCCACCGCCACGCGGGCGCGGCACCACGACGGCAGGACGCCTTCGCGGTATTCGACCGGCTGGGCGTCGAACTCTTCCGTGCAGGGCATCGAGACGACGCGGACCGGCACGCCCTGGTCGCCCAGCGCCTGCGCGGCCTCGACGGCGATGCCGACTTCCGAGCCGGTGGCGATGATGATCGCCTTGAACTTCTCCTGCGATTCCCAGAGGACGTAGCCGCCCTTCTCGATATCGGCGACCTGCTGTTCGGTGCGCGGATTGTGCTTGAGATTCTGGCGCGAAAAGATCAGGCACGACGGATTGCCCGCACGCTCGATGGCCTTCTTCCAGGAAACCGCCGACTCCACGGCATCGGCCGGGCGCCACACGCGATTGTTCGGGATGAGGCGCAGCGAGCCCAGGTGCTCCACCGGCTGATGGGTGGGACCGTCTTCGCCCAGGCCGATCGAGTCGTGGGTATAAACATGGATCGCGTGCGCCGGGATCAGCGCCGACATGCGCACGCCGTTGCGGGCGTAATCGGAGAAGACCAGGAAGGTGGCATCGTAGGGAACGAAGCCGCCATGCAGGGCGATGCCGTTCGAAATCGCCGTCATGCCGAACTCGCGCACGCCGTAGTGGATGTAGTTGCCTTCGGCACCACCGGTGGCGATGTTCTTCGAACCCTTCCAGATGGTGAGGTTCGACGGGGCGAGGTCGGCCGAGCCGCCGATCAGTTCCGGCAGGAGCGGGCCGAAGGCGTCGAGCGCCATCTGCGAGGCCTTGCGCGAAGCGACCACGGGACCTTCGGCTTGCAGCTTCTTGATGTAGGCGGCGGCGCTTTCCTTCCAGTTGGACGGCAGCTCGCCAGCGATGCGGCGCTTGAATTCGGCGGCGAGTTCCGGGAACTCCTTCGCGTACGCGTCGAACTTGTCGTTCCAGGCCTTCTCGGCCTTGGCACCGGCTTCCTTGGCGTCCCACGAGACGTAGATCTCTTCCGGGATCTCGAACGGGCCGTACTTCCAGCCCAGCCTTTCACGAGCGGCCTTCACTTCGTCCGGACCCAGCGGGGCGCCGTGCGAGGATTCCTTGCCTTCCTTGTTCGGAGCGCCGAAACCGATCACGGTCTTGCAGATCACCAGCGAGGGCTTCTCGCTCTGCGAGGTGGCGGCGGCGATGGCCTTCTTGATCGCTTCGGCGTCGTGGCCGTCCACCGGCTTGTCGTCGTCACCGACGACCACGTTCCAGCCGTACGCACGGAAGCGCTCGGCGGTGTTGTCGGTGAACCAGTCGTGGACTTCGCCATCGATCGAGATGCCGTTGTCGTCGTAGACGGCCACGAGCTTGCCGAGCTTCAGCGTGCCCGCGAGCGAGCAGACTTCGTGCGAGATGCCTTCCATGAGGCAGCCGTCACCGACGAACACGAAGGTGTGGTGATCGACGATGTCGTGGCCGGGACGGTTGAAGCGCGCAGCCAGCACTTCCTCGGCGATGGCGAAACCGACGGCATTGGCGAGGCCCTGGCCGAGCGGCCCCGTGGTGGTCTCGACGCCCGGCGTGTGGTGGTACTCGGGGTGGCCCGCGGTGCGGAAGCCCAGCTGGCGAAAGTGCTTGAGGTCCTCGATGCCGAGGTCGTAGCCCGTGAGGTGGAGCAGCGCGTATTGCAGCATCGAACCGTGGCCATTCGACAGCACGAATCGGTCGCGGTTGGGCCAATGCGGATTGGTCGGGTTATGGTGGAGGAAATCGCCCCACACCACTTCAGCGATGTCGGCCATGCCCATCGGCATGCCCGGGTGCCCGGATTTGGCGGCTTCGACACCATCCATGGCCAGTGCGCGGATCGCGTTTGCGCGTTCGCGGCGTGTCGTCATCGGCGTTCTCCAGTTAACAGGCGGCGGAAAAACCCCGATTGTCGCGCATTGGTTCCTGCTTGTCGTGGATGTTCGTGCCGCAGCGCACAAGTTAACCCCGCCTTAATCTTTTGACACCGATTTTTGAATCTCTTCAGGTACGAGGGGTTCTAATCGTTCACGGCCATCGACCTCCCCCATCCCCCAACCGGACGGTGGCCGCCCCGAAAAGAAGAGGAACATCTCCATGAAAAAGGCAGCTCTTGCCCTTGCGGTTTCTTGCGTTTCCTTCGCGGCCATTCCGGCCTTCGCCCAGGACAGCAACCCTGCTGTGTCCGGCAATTACCAGCCCAGCCAGGCCGTGGGTAGCGGCAACTGGTTCATCGGCGCCAACGTCGGCCGTACCAACGGCAGCGACACCGGTGGCTTCGGCAGCGATACCGGTGGATTCAACTTCCTCCACGGCGAGAAAGACCGTCGCACGGGCTACGGCCTGCTCGGTGGCTACCGCTGGAAGGTCGGTCCTGACCTCGGCCTCGGTGTCGAGGCGGGTTACACGGACCTCGGCAACTATCGTGTGAAGAACGTCTTCGAGTCGGGCCAGGATGTGGACCAGAAGGGCACGCGCAATGCGCTGCGTGGCTGGATGGTCGGCGTCAACGGCAAGATCAACCTCGTGCCGCAGTGGTACATCAGCGCGCACGGCGGTTACTTCCGCGCCAATGACAACAACCAGAACTACAACAACAGCGTGGGCCAGGATCTCGGCTTCTCCAGCGGCGGTCGTCCGGATCGCGGCAGCTGGTACGCCGGCCTCGGCACCGGCTGGGACGTCAACGAGCATTTCGGCGTGGGTGTCAGCTATGACTACTTCCATGCCGACGCCGGCAAGGTCCGCAACAACACCACGGGCGAAGTCTCCCGCGGCCTGAAGCGTTCCACCGGCATCGTCTCGCTCGCCGGCGAATATCGCTTCTAAGTTTCACGCGACAACGGACCTTCAACGATTGAGCCGCGACGCCACCCCGTCGCGGCTTAATCGTTTCTTAATACTGCACTAAGCGGTATTGAATCTATCGGACGGCCCCACATCTAACGTTCTACGCACGGCACCCCCGCTCGTGCGCCGCAGCGCATACGGCATTCCCCCCCATGGCCGCGCAGCGAACAAGAACAAGAAGCAGGAGAGATCCACCATGAAGAAGACCCTTATCGCCCTCGCCCTGGTCGCCGCCGGCATGGCCGCGGCTCCCGCTTTCGCGCAGGACGCCAATGGCGCCGGCGGTTGGTTCATCAACGGCAATGTCGGTCGCACGTCGGTCGACAAGGACCGCTACGACGGCCATGACACCGGCTACGCACTCAACGGTGGTTATCGCTGGACCGTGACCCCCTGGGCCGCCCTGGGTGTCGAGGCTGGCTATAACGACCTCGGCAACATCAACGCGAAGAACTTCTTCAACGGCGACCGCGTCGTCGATCGCCGCAAGTCGGAACTGCATGGCTGGACCGCGGGCGTGAACGGCCACTTCAACGTCGATCCGAAGTGGTACATCAGCGGCCGTGCCGGTATCTACGGCTGGAAGGGCCACGGCGTCAGCAACGACGACGTCACCCGTCGCGACCTCGACAAGACCAGCTGGTACGCCGGTGTGGGCGTGGGCTACGACTTCACGCCGAACTGGAGCCTGGGCATCAACTACGACCACTACGACGCGAAGAAGGACGGCCTGGACCTGTCGACGAACATGACCTCGGTCTCGGCGGAATACCGCTTCTAAGCCAGCTTCGGCTTCGGTCGAAACAAAAAACCCGGCGCTTCGCAGCGCCGGGTTTTTTTCTGGGCGAAACCGGAGGGACTATCAGCCGCCCTTCTTCCAGCGACCGAGCGCGGCGTCGCCGTTTTCCTTCGCACGCGCGTAGACCACGTCCTGGGCCTTCTTCACGTTGTTCTGCTGGTCCTTCGACCAGACGTTCAGCGCCTCGGCCACCAGCGCGCGACCGTAGGAGAAGCTGATCGGCCATGGGTGCGGGCCCATCTGGTTGATGATGTTCAGGTGTTCGGTGGCCTGGGCGTCGGTCTGGCCGCCGGAGAGGAAGACGATACCCGGCAGGGTCGCCGGCACGGTGGTCTTCAGGACGCGGATGGTGGCATCGGCGACTTCTTCCGGCGTGGCCTGGGCTTCCTTGGGCGCGTGCTTGCCCGGGATCACCATGCTGACCTTCAGGATGGTGCCCTCGAGCATCACGTTCTGCTCGTACAGCGCGTTGAACAGGCTGCGCAGGACGGCCTCGTGCACCTCGTAGCTGACGTCGAGGTCGTGCGTGCTCTCCGGGCCGTCCATGACGATTTCCGGCTCGACCATCGGCACCAGCCCGGCTTCCTGGCACAGCGCCGCGTAGCGGGCCAGTGCGTGCATGTTGGCCTCGATGGCGGTGGAGCTGGGGTTGTCCTCGGTGATGTTGATCACCGCGCGCCACTTGGCGAACTGCGCGCCCAGCTGGGCGTATTCCTTCAAGCGGTCACGCAGGCCGTCGAGGCCCTCGGTGATCATGTCGCCAGGGAAGCCAGCGAGCGGCACCGGGCCCTTGTCCACCTTGATGCCCGGGATGATGCCGGCCTTCTTCATGGCCTCGACCAGGGGCACGCCATCCTTGGTCTTCTGCCGGATCGTCTCGTCGAACAGGATCGCCCCCGAGATGTGCTCACCGAGCTTCGGCGTGGTCAGCAGGAGCTCGCGGTAGGCGCGCCGGTTTTCCTCGGTGTTCTCGACACCCGCGGCGTCGAAGCGCTTCTTGATCGTGCCGGTCGACTCGTCGACGGCGATGATGCCCTTGCCCGTGGCAACCATCGCCTGCGCGATCTGTTCGAGGTTTTCGATGCTCATGACAACTCCGTGGAAGTAGTGGTATGCCCCGCGAAACCTGGGGGGCGGATGCAAAAACCGGCGGAGTATATGGGAATACCCCGTGGACGCCGTTGTGCGGCGCGATCAACTGGTCTGGTCGTACCCGGGCAGCTTGCACTGGCTCAGGATCGAGGCCTTGCGGGTCGGATCGTCTGGCAGGTTGAAACCGGCGACGTAATAGGTCTGCACGGGCTCGGCGGTACCGTTCTGCGAGCCCTTCACGTAAACCAGCTGCTTCACGATGCTGACGCCCACCTGGCCCAGGTCGCCTTCCGGGACGACCTTCGCGATCGTGGGATTTCGCGTCCTGCCGTCGGAGCCGATCATGTAGGTGACGGCGACACAACCGGGCTGGTTGAGGTTCTTGCCCGTGTTGGGTACATCGGCGTCGATGGTCTTGTTCGTGAGGAACCAGTAGCCGGTGAGGCGCTCGGGGGCGACGCGGCGTACCGTCTGCGCCGCGGCGGTGCCGGCGGCGAGGAGGAGGACGGCGGCGATGGCGCCGGTGCGGAAGCTGATGCGGATCATGACGCCCTCGTGGATTTGCCAGGGCATCGAGTTTACTCCCGCCGGGGGATGCGGTGCGTGTGAAATCGTGCGGTCGGCAACGGAGCCGGCCCGCGACGTGGGCCGCGTCCTTTGTAGGAGCCCTATGTGGAGGCCCTTTGTAGGAGCCCTATGTGGAGGCCCTTTGTGGAGGCTCTATGTGGGAGCCCCTTGTGGGAGCCGCTTCAGCGGCGACGGGGTGCTCGCCCCAGGCTGCATCGATGAGAGGATGCCGCAACCGGGAATCGCGGACAGGGTCCGCTCCCACCAAGCCGGTAGTCCCGGTAGTCCCGGTAGTCCCGGTAGTCCCGGTGGTTCCGGTGGTTCCGGTAACTCCGGTAGCTCCCGTGGTCCCGGGAGCTCCGGTGATTCCGGGAGCCGATGCTCGGTGGGAGCGGACCCTGTCCGCGATAGGCGCCGAAGGCGACCCGACCCGTTACAGGTCGCGCAGGCTATCCGCGATGCCGTCTTCGCCGATAACCAGCAACTTCAGCGTATTGGTACCGCCACCCCGGCCGATATGGTCGCCGTGGGTGAGGATCACGCGGTCGCCCCGGGTCAGCTTGCCCAACGCGAACAGGTGCTGGAGCGCGGCACGCGCGGTATGCGCGGGATCGAGGTTGCTCTGCTCGAAGTCCACCGGCTGCACGTCGCGCAACACCAGCATGCGGCGGCGGGCCATGTCGGACGGCGACATCGCGTAGATAGGCACGGCGAAACGATAGCGCGACAGCCACTGCGCGGTGGCACCGGATTCGGTCAGCGCGACGATCGCGCGAACGCCGACCTGGGCCGCCAGCAGCATCGCCGCGAGGGCGATGGCCTGGTCGGAACGGTCGATCGAGTGCGTGTCCGGACGCAGGTCGTCGCGCGGCTCGAACTGGCGCTCGGCACCCAGGCAGATGCGGCGCATCGCGGCCACCGCCTTGTCCGGATGCGCACCGGCCGCGCTCTCCTGCGAGAGCATCACGGCGTCGGTACCGTCGATCACGGCGTTGGCCACGTCGAGCACTTCGGCACGGGTCGGGATCGGCGCCGTGACCATCGACTGCAGCATCTGGGTCGCGGTGATGACCGAGCGGTTGCGCTGCACGGACTCACGGATGATCTTCTTCTGGAGACCCGGAAGCTCGGCGTCGCCGATCTCCACGCCGAGATCGCCACGGGCGACCATGACCACGTCGGAGGCGTCGATGATCTCTCCCAGCACGGGGATGGCGTCGGCGCGCTCGATCTTCGAGACGATGGCCGCGTCGCCACCGGCCTCGCGCAGAAGACGGCGCGCTTCGTGGAGGTCTTCCGCGGAACGGACGAAGGACACGGCCAGGAAGTCGGCGCCCATCTCGGCGGCGAGCTTGATGTCGTTACGGTCCTTGTCCGACAGCGCCGCGACCGAGAGGCCACCACCCTGGCGGTTCAGGCCTTTGCGGTCGGACAGGCGACCACCGATCGCGACCCGGCAACGGATCTCGCTGCCGACGACTTCGACGACCGCGAGCGCGACCAGGCCATCGTCCAGCAGCAGGATGTCGCCGGCGGCCACATCCTTCGGCAGGTCGTAGTAGCTCACGCCGACGCGGGTCTGGTTGCCCGGAGGCGCGTCGGGACGGCAGTCGAGCACGAAACTGTCGCCGGTCATCAGATCGACCGGGCCACCCGCGAATTTCTCGATGCGGATCTTCGGGCCCTGCAGGTCGGCAAGGATGCCGACTTCGCGGCCGACCTTGTCGGCTGCCGCGCGTACCGCGGCGGCGCGGGCGCGATGGTCGTCCGGCTGGCCGTGCGAAAGATTCAAGCGGACGATATCCACGCCCTCCTCGAGGATCTTCTCGAGCATCCCCGGCGCATCGGTGGCGGGGCCTAGGGTGGCGACGATCTTGGTGCGGCGTACCTGGATTTCGGTCATGGAGGATTACCTTGTCTTGAATGCGGGGCGCGGATCAGTCCAGCGTCTTGTTGAGCAGGTCGGCGAGGCGCCTGGCCGCTTCACGCAGGCGAGTCTCGGCGATTGGCAGGTTCGTCGCCACGTAGGCATCGTCGATGCGGTGGCCGTCGGGATAAAACCCCGGAGTGGCCACGATCGAGCAGGATTCCTCCGCCCATTGCGCGTACGGGTTGTCGAATGGCGCGATCGGGCGCGGCAACTTCACGGGGCCTTCGGCGGCCAGGCGGTCCGCATAGGCCTGCCACTTGAGGTCACGGGTGTAGAGCATCTGCGAGTCCCACACGCGGTGCAGGTTCGTACCCTTGCCGTCGAACTGCACCTGGTACTCGTTGCCGCCCTTGTCGTCGCGGTTGCCCGCGTGCAACGGCTGGTGCACGTCGCCGACGAAGTGGACCACGAATTTCAGCGCCTCGGCACGTTCCGCGTTGGATTTGTGCCGGTCGCCAAGGATGGCCACGTACTTCTCCAGCCCGCCGACGACGCAACGACCGTCCGCGCAGTCGCGCGGCGGCACGTAATGACACTTCCCGTCGCGGAAATTCACGTAGTGCAGGGGCCCCGTGGCCTTGCCTAGGTCTTCCTTGCCGGGCATGTCGCGCAGATGGTCGGGCCAGCTGGCGATATCGGGCAGGGAGTCGGAACCGTCCGCCTTCAACAGCCGGGTCACTTCGGCGCGGGCCGAGGGGTCCAGTTGGCGCCAGGCCAGTTCGGCGACGATACGGTGGCCGATGTCGCCCCAGGCCTGCACGGTGGCGGCGAAGGCGGGAATGGCGAGGGCCAGCAGGGCGGCGATGGTGCGGCGCTTATGGAGGGCTTTCATGGACCAGCAAACGTTTCCGGGCGGGCGAACGGGCAAGTGTGCCACAGCCGGGCTGAGGTCCGGATGACAAATCGCGGCGATGCAGCAAGCAGGGCCAGGGGGCCTTCCGTTACCATGGAGGTTTACACCACCCGCCCCTACTTCGTTAGCACATCCCATCCCGGAGGCAGCACATGACCATCAAGGTCGCCATCAACGGTTACGGTCGCATCGGTCGCAACATCCTGCGCTCGCTCTACGAAGCGAAGAAGAACGGCCAGGACATCCAGATCGTCGCGATCAACGACCTCGGCAACGCCGAGACCAATGCCCACCTCACCCAGTACGACACGGCCCACGGCCGCTTCCCGGGCGACGTGTCGGTCGACGGCGGTGACCTGATCGTCAACGGCGACCGGATCAAGGTGTTCGCCGAGCGCGATCCTTCGAAGCTGCCCTGGGGCGAGCACGGCGTCGACGTGGTGATGGAATCCACCGGCTTCTTCACCTCCAAGGCCAAGGCCGGCGCGCACATCGCCGGCGGTGCGAAGAAGGTCATCATCTCCGCCCCGGGCGACAAGGACGTGGACGGCACGTTCGTCATGGGCGTGAACGACGACAAGCTGACCTCGAAGCTCGAAGTCATCTCGAACGCCTCGTGCACGACGAACTGCCTTGCTCCACTGGCCAAGGTGCTGCATCAAAAGATCGGCATCGTTCACGGCCTGATGACCACCATCCACGCCTATACGAACGACCAGGTCCTGACCGACGTCTATCACTCGGACCTGCGCCGCGCCCGTAGCGCCACGCACAGCCAGATCCCGACCAAGACCGGCGCCGCCGCCGCGGTGGGCCTGGTGCTGCCGGAACTCAACGGCAAGCTCGACGGCTTCGCCATGCGCGTGCCGACGATCAACGTCTCGGTGGTCGACCTCACCTTCACCGCCGCGCGCGCCACGACCAAGGAAGAGATCGACGCCGCCATCAACGAAGCCGCGAACGGTTCGCTGAAGGGCATCCTCTCGGTCAATACGCAGCCGTTGGTCTCGATCGACTTCAACCACAACCCGCACTCGTCGATCTACGACGCGACGCAGACGCGCGTGATGGAAGGCACCCTGGTCAAGGTCCTCTCGTGGTACGACAACGAGTGGGGCTTCTCGAACCGCATGCTCGACATGGCCAAGGCCTTGATGGCCGCGAAGTAAGCGCCGCCACAATCGAATAGGTACGGCCACGGGGGGCCCGCAGCGATGCGGGCCCCTTTTTTTTGCATGGAGAATGACCGATGTACCAAGGATTCATCCTGGCCGGCTGCCTGTTGTGGTTCGCGCCGCCAGTCGCCGCGGCCGATTGCACCGCCACGCGGCCGTCGACGACGGACATCGTGGATGAGGGCCTGTTGACCCCGTCGATGCCTATTGAACGACGCAGGAAGCTCGCCGACCGCCTGCTCTGCTCCGCACTCGCAGGGAACGCGGCAAGCCAGGAACTGGCGGGAACGCTCTACTACCAGGGGCCGTCACGAAAGGGGAACGTGCTGGCGCGCGACACGTTCCGGGCTCGCCACATGCTCACCGCGGCGGCGAACCGGGGACGTCGTCACGCGATGCACCGGCTCGCGGAACTGGAGCTGTCCGACGGGCACCTCTATGAGGCCGCGCTTTGGACCCGCGTCGAGTACGTGATGCACGGGTCTCCGCTGCCGCCACTGGCGCACCTGAATCGCACGATCGAGGCCCGGATATCGCTGGATACCCGGCTGGAGGCCGACGTGCTCCTGAAGGTGGCGGCCATACGCGAAGCGATGGAGGCCGCTACGCCTTGACGATCGCCTGTTCGATCGAGCCGAAGATGGACACGCCATGCTCGTCGGTGACGTCGATCCGCACCGTGTCGCCGAACGACAGGAAGGGCGTGCTGGCCTTGCCGTCGCGAAGGGTTTCCACGGTCCGCTGCTCGGCAAGGCAGGACGCGCCCTTGGACGTGTCCTGGTTGGCGATCGTGCCCGATCCCACCAGCGTGCCCGCGGTCAGGGGACGCGTCTTCGCCACATGCGCTACGAGTTGGGCAAAATCGAACTGCATATCCACGCCGCACTCGGCTTCGCCGAACCATGCGCCATTGATCCACGTGCGCATCGGCAGGTGCAGTTTCTCGTCCCGCCACGCCTCGCCCAGTTCATCGGGCGTGACGAACACCGGGGACAGCGCCGAACGCGGCTTCGACTGGAGGAAGCCGAACCCCTTCGCCAGCTCGGCGGGAATCAGCCCGCGCAGCGACACATCGTTGACCAGGCCTACGAGCTGGATATGTCCGACGGCCTGCGCCGGGGTCACGCCCATCGGCACGTCGTCGGTCACCACCAGCACCTCGGCTTCGAGATCGATACCGAACGCTTCGCTCGATACGACCACCGGGTCACGTGGGCCGAGGAATCCGGCGCTCGTCGCCTGGTACATCAGCGGATCGGTGTAGAACGATTCCGGCACCTCGGCCCCACGCGCCTTGCGCACGCGCTCCACGTGCGGGAGGTAGGCGCTGCCGTCGACGAATTCATAGGCACGCGGCAAGGGCGCGGCGAGCTTCGCGATGTCCAGGTAGAACGCGCCCTCCACCTTGCCGGCGTTCAACGCTTCCGAAAGGGCATTGAGGCGGGGCGCCACCGCGTGCCAATCGTCCAGCGCCGCTTGCAGCGTCGGTGCGAGGCCCGCGGCCTTCACGGCACGGGTGAGGGACCGATCGACCACGACGAGCGTGCCGTCGCGGCCGCCTTCCTTCAGCGAAGCGAGTTTCATGCTTTTCCTTACCGATCAGGTGGCCGATGGATCGAAGTGCTTCTTCAATCCACGCCAGCATTCGTAATAATCGCCTTGCAGCGCCGTCGACTCGAGGGCTTGCCGGCTGGGACGGATGACCTTGCGCGTCTCGAACATGAAGGCCATGGTGCCAACGATGTGGTCCGGACGCGAGGTGTCGGCGGCCGAGGCCTTCTCGAAACTCGCCGCGTCGGGGCCGTGCCCGCTCATGCAGTTGTGCAGGCTTGCCCCACCCGGCACGAAACCGCCGGCCTTGGCGTCGTATGCGCCGTCGATCAGCCCCATGAACTCGCTGGCCACGTTGCGGTGGAAGTACGGTGGCCGGAACGTGTGTTCGGCCACCAGCCAGCGCGGCGGAAAGATCACGAAGTCCATGTTCGCCACGCCCGGCGTGTCGCTGGACGAGGTGAGCACCGTGAAGATGGAAGGGTCCGGGTGGTCCACCGCGATCGAGCCGATCGTATTGAAACGCCGCAGGTCGTACTTGTAAGGGGCATAGTTGCCGTGCCATGCGACCACGTCCAGCGGCGAGTGGCCGATGGAGGCCGTCCACAAGGTCCCCTGGAACTTGGCGACGAGTTCGAAATCGCCGTCGATATCTTCGAAGGCCGCCACGGGCGTGAGGAAGTCGCGCGGGTGGGCAAGGCCATTCGCGCCGATCGGGCCCAGGTCCGGCAGATGCAGTGGCGCGCCGAAATTCTCCGCCACATAGCCACGTGCTTCGCCATCGGGCAGCTCAACGAGGAAACGAATGCCACGCGGCACCACCGCGATCTCCAGCGGCTCCACGTCGAGCACGCCGAGTTCCGTGCGAATGCGCAACCGGCCCTGCTGCGGCACGATCAACAGTTCGCCATCCGCATCGTAGAAGTACCGGCCCGCCATGGACCGATTGGCGCAATACAGGTGGATGCCGATGCCGGCCTGTTCCGCCGCACCGCCGTTGCCACCCATCGTGACCAGGCCATCGAGGAAATCCGTGGCCTGCCCCGGCATCGCCAGAGGATCCCAGCGCAGCTGGTTCGGCGTGGCCGGCGCCTCGTCGAAACGGTTGTGGAACGTGCCGTGGGCGCACGCGGTGAACGGGGAGTGCTGCGCCGCCGGGCGGATGCGATAAAGCCAGCTGCGCCGGTTGCGGTGGCGCGGGGCGGTGAAGGCGCTACCCGAGAGTTGCTCGGCATACAGCCCCCTGGCCACGCGCTGGGGCGAGTTCTGGCCCGAGGGCAACACTCCGTCCACGGCTTCGGTGGCGAACTCGTTGCCGAAGCCGGTCTGGTAGCCGCGGATATCGTCGGTGTGGCTCATCGTGGTGGTCCTTGTGCGATGACGGCCGGCCCCGGCGTCAGAGCACGCCGCGGCGCATCTGGTCGCGCTCGATCGACTCGAACAGCGCCTTGAAATTACCGTTGCCGAAGCCTTCGTTGCCCTTGCGCTGGATGATCTCGAAGAAGATCGGCCCGATGGTGTTCTGGGTGAAGATCTGCAACAGCAACTTCTTCTTGGTCTCGTCGTCGGCGTCGATCAGCAGCTTGTTCTCCTGCAGCCGGGCCACGTCTTCGCCGTGGTCCGGCACGCGCACGTCGATCACTTCGTAGTACGTCTCGGGCGTGTCGAGGAAGGCCACGTTCTGCGCGCGCATCGCCTCGACCGACTCGTAGATGTTATCGGTGAACAGCGCGATGTGCTGGATGCCTTCGCCGTTGTACTCGCGCAGGTATTCGTTGATCTGCGACTTCTCGTCCGAGGACTCGTTCAACGGAATGCGCACGAGGCCGTCCGGCGCGGTCATCGCCTTCGACACCAGGCCGGTCTTCGCACCCTTGATGTCGAAGTAGCGGATCTCGCGGAAGTTGAACAGTCGCTCGTAGTACTCCGACCACTTCTCCATGTTGCCGAAATGGAGGTTGTGCGTCAGGTGGTCGATGAAGGTGAGGCCGAAACCCTTCGGATGACGATCGACGCCCGGCAGCCATTCGAACTCGGCGTCGTACACCTCGCCCTTGGCGCCATAGGTGTCCACCAGGTACAGCGCGGCACCACCGATGCCTTCGATGGTCGGTACCTGCAGGGCCAGCGTCTCTGGCTTGAAGCCGATCGTCGTGGCGCCATTGGACAGCGCCGTGGCCTGCACGTCGGTGGCCGGACGGTTGAATCGAATGGCGAACCCGCACGCGGACGGACCGTGTTTGGCGACGAAATCCGCGGCGAAGGAATCCGGCTCCTCATTCACGAGGAAGTTGCAGTCGCCCTGGCGGTAGAGGGTGACTTTCTTCGTCTTGTGCTTCGCGACCGGCGTGAAGCCGAGCCTCGGAAACAGCGTATGCAGCAGCGCCGGATCCGGCGCGGCGAATTCCACGAACTCGAAGCCATCGACACCCTGCGGGTTTTCGAAGGTGGTGACTTCCATACCGGTGTTGGGCTGGGCGCTCATTGGGCGATACTCCTGCGACGGGCACGGCTTTGGCCGTATACCGGCACTTTATAGTTTCACTTGTAACCATTTGCAAGGACCAGCGCAGCATGACATTCGAAACCGTCCCCGCACATGCCCCGTTGGAGCTGGAGCGCTTCCTGCCTTACCGGCTTTCGATCCTGTCGAATACGGTCAGCCAGTCCATCGCGGCGGAATACCAGGACCGATTCGAACTCAGCATGACGGAATGGCGCGTGATGGCGGTCCTGGGCCGCTTCGCGGAGCTCTCGGCCCGCGAGGTCGCCGAACGCACGGCGATGGACAAGGTGGCGGTGAGCCGGGCGGTGGCCCGCCTGGTAGAGGCCGGCCGGGTGGACCGCAGCACGCATGACGGCGACAAGCGCCGCTCGGTGTTGAAACTGTCCGAGGCCGGCTGGGCCATTCATGACGAGGTGGCGCCCATGGCGAGGGCGCACGAACGGGAATTGCTGGCGAAGCTCGACGAGGAAGAGCGGGCTCAGCTCAACCGGATACTGGACAAGTTGCTGGCACCCTGAGGCGCCCTTCGCCGCTGAAGCGGCTCCCACAGGAACGGGCTCTCATGGGGGCCGGTTCTTACGGGAACTGGCTATCGCCGACAGGGTCGGCTCCCACCAAGCGCGGTACCCCTGAGCGAGGCGTTACCGAGCCTGGTGGGAGTCGACCCTGTCGGCGATGCGTCACTTCACCCCGTGCATCAGCCGGTTGATCAGCGGCGCGATCAGGAGCAGCACGATGCCCGCGCCGATCAGCAGTTCGAAGCTGAAGCTGAAGCCGGACAGCGCCGAGGACACGGTCATGCCCGTCTCGCCGCTGATATGCCCCGCCAGCAGGCCCGACAGGTTGTTGCCGATGGCGGTGGAGAGGAACCAGCCGCCCATGGCCAGGCCGACCACGCGGATCGGCGCCAGCTTGGTCACCATCGACAGGCCGATCGGCGACAGGCACAGCTCGCCGATGGTCTGCAGCACATAGCATGCCGCCAGCGGCCAGAACGGAATGAGGCCGTTGCCGCCCACGAGGCTCTTCAACGCATACATCAGCACGAAGAAGCCCAGCGCGTTGAAGATGAGGCCCAGGCCGAACTTGCGCGGGATCGACGGTTCCTTGCGCAGGCGTGCCAACCAACCCCAGGCCAGCGCGACGATCGGCGCGAAGACCAGGATCGCGGCCGAGTTCACCGACTGGAACCATCCGGTGGGGAACTCCCAGCCGAACATCTGCCGGTCGACGATGTTCTGGGCGAGGAAGTTGAACGAGCTGCCCGCCTGCTCGAAGAACATCCAGAACAGCACGTTGAAGGTAAACAGCAACAGCATCGCGATCACGCGATGGATCTGGATGCGGTCGTGGCGCACCGCCTCGATCACCAGCATCACCGCCACCCCGATGAACAGGGCGCCGAGCAGCCAGGCGATGAAGATCGCGCCGGCCTTGGCCATCAACAGGTAGACGAGGGGGATGGCGACGAGGATGCCGACGATCACCGCGACCAGGTTCTTCCCTTCGTGGCGCTCCGGCGGCGGAACGCCCACGCCCTTGAGCTGGTGCTTGCCGACGAGGAACCAGATGAAGCAGATCACCATGCCCACGCCGGTGGCGGCGAACACGGCCTTGTAATTGTCCTGCAGCGGCGTATCCGTCATCACGGAAGCGAGCCAGCCCGTGACCAGGGGGGCGAGGAAACCGCCCAGGTTGATGCCCATGTAGAAGATCGTGAAGCCACGATCGCGGCGGTCGTCGCCGACCGGATAGATCTGCCCCACCAGCGAGGAGATGTTCGGCTTGAACAGGCCATTGCCGACGATCACGGTGGCCAGGCCGGCGAGGAACACCTGCTGGTTCGGCACCATCACCATGAACAGGCCGGTGCCCATCACCACCGCGCCCACGAGGATGGAGCGCTGGTATCCGAGGATGCGGTCGGCCACCCAGCCACCGAAGATCGCCGAGGCGTAGACCAGCGCGAGATAGGCGCCATACGTCCGGCTGGCATAGCCCTGCCCCGCCTGATCGCCGTGGAAGAACTCGGCGACGATGTACAGCGTGAGGGCCCAGCGCATGCCGTAGAAGGCGAAGCGCTCCCAGAATTCGGTCATGAACAGCATCCACAGGGGACGCGGGTGACCGAGGGTCTGCGGGTAGTCGGGCACGGGCCGGGCGGCGGCTGGGGCGGTCGGTGTCATGGCTTTCCCTGTGGAAGATTCGTGCAGGGTGTTTAGCTGGCCCGGCCCCATGCGTCAAATCCGCCGGGTTTTCAGGTCCCCAGGATCGTGCGCACTTCGATCAATTCCGGGAAGAAACTCTGCTCCAGCGCCTTGCGCAGGAAGGCCACGCCGGAGGAACCGCCGGTACCGGGGCGGAAGCCGATGATGCGCTCCACGGTCTTCATGTGGCGGAACCGCCAGAGCTGGAAGGATTCCTCGATATCCACCAGTTCCTCGCTGAGATGGTACTCAGGCCAGTGGTTGGCGGTGTCTTCGTAGATCCGCTTGAACACGGGCAGCAGCGCGGGCTGGCTCCGCCAGGGCTGGGTCAGGTCGCGCTGCAGCAGTTCCACGGGCACCGGATGGCCGCGGCGCGCGAGGTAACGCAGGAATTCATCGTAGAGCCCGGGCGCCTCGAATACCGCGCGCAGGCGTTCGTGTGCCACCGGGTCGTGTTCGAACACGCGCAGCATATCGGCGTGCTTGTTTCCGAGCAGGAACTCCACCATGCGGTATTGCAGCGACTGGAAACCCGACGAGGGCCCGAGCACGTCGCGGAACTGCAGGTACTCCGCCGGTGTCAGTGTTTCCAGCACCCCCCACTGTTCGTAGAGCTGGCGTTGAATCTGCTTGACCCGCGCAAGGATCTTCAGCGTGCCGTCCACGTCGTCGGCGCGCAGGCGTTCGAGCGCGGCGTCCAGCTCGTGGATCATCAGCTTCAGCCACAACTCCGAGGTCTGGTGCTGCACGATGAACAGCATCTCGTCGTGATGCGCCGGCTGGCTGCGCGGATGCTGGGCGGAGAGCACCTGGTCGAGCTTCAGGTATTCCGAATAGGTGAGGCTTCCGTCGAGGTCGGTGCGGATTCCGGGTTCGAGGTCGCGCCTGGGATTGGCCATGGGGACGAATTCACAATGAGGGGTTGACAGCCGCCAAACCCGCGCCATGACGCCATTCGTGGCCTCAGGCGGGGAAATCCATGCTGCGCCGTGCCTTGCCGCGCCATAATACCCCTGATATCTAGTCCGGCTCGCAAGAACCCAAAAGCCGTGTCGCGCCCCGCTGGATGGGCCTGGCCGCTTCCCCACTCGTGCGTGTCGTTTCTAACCTTCCCCTGGGAGCGAGTCGTGTCCATCGCCGCCAAGTTCGAAATCGAATACCTGCAATACCTTGACCAGGACGGCAAGGAAACCGGTAAGGAACTCCCCGCATTCACCAAGGATCTCGACCACATGGTCGAGCTCTACAAGCTCATGGTTTCCACCCGCGTGTTCGACGCCAAGTCGATCGCGTTGCAGCGTACCGGCAAGCTCGGCACCTATGCCTCGTGCCTGGGCCACGAGGCCGCGCATGTCGGCATCGGCAGCGCGATGCGCCGCGAAGACTCCCTGGCGGTGTCCTATCGCGAGTACGGCGCCCAGTTGTACCGCGGCGTGAAGCCGCGCGAGGTCTACACCTACTGGGGCGGCGACGAGCGCGGCAACGACTACGCCGATGCCCCCGCCCACGACTTCGCCTGGTGCGTTCCCATCGGTACGCAGTGCCTGCATGCCGCCGGTTCGGCGCTCGCCTTCAAGATTCGCAAGGAACCGCGGGTCGCCGTCTGCACGATCGGCGACGGCGGCTCGTCCAAGGGCGACTTCTACGGCGCCATCAATGTCGCCGGCGCGCAGCAGCTGCCGCTGGTGGCCGTGATCGTGAACAACCAGTGGGCGATCTCGGTGCCCCGTCGCATCCAGACCGGTGCCGGCACGCTCGCGCAGAAGGGCATCGCCGCCGGCCTGCCGTGCATCCAGGTGGACGGCAACGACATCATCGCCGTGCGCGCCGCCATGGAGATCGCGCTGGAGCGCGCCCGCTCCGGCCAGGGCGCCTCGGTGATCGAAGCGGTCACCTACCGTCTTGGCGACCACACCACGGCCGACGACGCCCGCCGCTATCGCGGCGAGCAGGAAGTGAAGGACGCCTGGGCACGCGACCCGGTGCCGCGCCTGCGCAAGTGGCTCGAAGGCAAGGGCAAGTGGGACGACGCGAAGGAAGAGGCCTGGAAGGCCGAGTGCGACGACTGGATGGACAACGAAGTGAACGCGTACCTGGAAACGAAGAACCAGCCGGCGACGGCGATGTTCGACTACCTGTACGCCGAGCTCCCGGCCGACCTCGAAGCACAGCGCGAGCTCGTCGCTTCCCTCGATCGCAAGTCGTAAGGAATTCCGTCCCATGGCACAAATCACTCTTATCGAAGCGGTGACCCAGGCGCTCGCCTATGAGATGCGCAACGACGACAGCGTCGTGGTGCTCGGCGAGGACGTCGGCGTCAACGGTGGCGTGTTCCGCGCCACGCAGGGCCTGCAGGAACAATTCGGCGAGATGCGCGTCATCGACACGCCGCTGGACGAAGGCACCATCGCCGGCCTCACCGTCGGCCTGGCCGCGCAGGGCATGAAGCCGGTGGCCGAAGCCCAGTTCGAAGGCTTCATCTATCCGATGATGGAACACATCGCCTGCCACGCCGCGCGCATGCGCAACCGCACCCGCGGCCGCATGACCGTTCCCGCGGTGTGGCGCGCCCCCTGGGGCGGCGGCATCCGAGCGCCGGAACATCATTCGGAAGCGAACGAGCACCTGTTCACGAACATCCCGGGCCTGCGCGTGGTGATGCCGTCGTCGCCGGCCCGTGCCTACGGCCTGCTGCTCGCCGCCATCCGCGATCCGGACCCGGTGATCTTCTTCGAGCCCAAGCGCATCTATCGCCAGTACAAGGAAGAAGTGCCCGACGACGGCGAAGCGCTGCCGCTCGATGTCTGCTTCGTGCTGCGTGACGGTACCGACGTGACCCTGGTGACCTGGGGCGCGCAGGTGAAGGAATGCCTCGAAGCCGCCGACGAACTGGCCCAGAAGGGCATCAGCGCCGAGGTGATCGACGTCGCCACGCTCACGCCGCTCGACTTCGACACCATCGCCGAATCGGTGACCAAGACCGGTCGCTGCGTGATCGTGCACGAAGCCCCGAAGACCGCCGGCTTCGGCGCGGAGATCGCCGCCCGTCTCGCCGAGGAATGCCTCTACAGCCTGCTCGCACCGGTGGAACGCGTCACCGGTTTCGATACCCACATCCCGCTGTTCCGCCTGGAAATGAAGTACCTGCCCAGCGTGGAACGCATCGTCGAAGCCGCCCAGCGCACGCTGGCCGCCTCCTGAGGAACCGATAGAAATGGCCGATATCAAGACCTTTTTCCTGCCGGACCTCGGCGAAGGCCTTCCCGACGCGACCGTCGTGGAATGGCACGTCAAGGAAGGCGACACGATCAAGCTCGACGCCCCGCTGGTGTCGATGGAAACCGCCAAGGCCGTCGTCGACGTGCCTTCGCCGTACTCGGGCACCGTCAAGAAGCTGCACGGCGCACCGGGCGACATCATCGAGACGGGGGCCTCGCTGGCCGACTTCGAGATCGATCCGAACGCGCGCCAGCGTGCCGAGGCCGAATCCACCGGCCATCATCACGGCCCCAAGAAGGGCGTGGGCAGCCCCGCCCCGGACGATGCCTCCAAGGTGGTCGCTTCCGATGACGGCGGCGAGATCGATTCCGGCAACGGCGGCGATCGCGAGGACGAAGGCACCGTCGTCGGCGCCATGGTCAGCGGCAACGCCGTGCACACCGAACAGGTGAGCAGCGCCGGTGGCGTGAAGGCGGTGCCGGCCGTGCGCGCCGCCGCGAAGAAGCTGAAGGTCGACCTCACCCGCGTGCAGCCCACGGGCGCCGGCGGCGTGATCACCATGGGCGACGTGAAGAACGCCGCCGCCAATGGCAGCGCCGCCCTGGGTGCCGCCCCGGCCCGCCCGGCCGCGGCCCAGCACCTCGCAC